>NZ_JBSGXB010000577.1:0-2146 GCF_053609185.1 Streptomyces sp. NPDC054956
GGGTGGGGGAAAGCCCCGCAGGGCCCACCGACGAGGCGGAAGCCGGCCCGGCGCCGACCGACGCGGAGGCCGACGCCTAGGCCGGAGCGGGCTCCGAGGGCGCGGCCGCGGACGGCGAGGTCAAGCCGCAGCTCAGTGAGGCCGCGGCCGAGCTCGCCGCGCAGAGGATCGAGCGCGAGCGCATCGCCCGCCGCAAGGCCGAACGCGAGGCCCCCGTGGAGGCCGGAGCCAAGCTCAGCGGTAAGGCCGCCGACCTGCTGGCGGCCGTACGGGCCGTGGAGAGCGGCGGCAAGCCCCCCGCCGCCTTCGACGCGCCGGCGCCCACGCCCACGCCCACGCCCCGCAGGACCGTCCCCGCGCCCGCGCCGGAGCGCACCCCCGCGGCCGCCCCCCAGCCGTCCGTACCCGCCCCCTCCGCGGCCTCGGCCCCCTCCGCCGACGCCGTCCGTGCCGTCGCCGCGGTCCTCGCCCGGGGCGGCGCCCCGGAGTCCCTCGCCCCGCAGGCGGCCGCCGCACTCGGCGAAGACGCCGCCGGCGAGCTGACGCGGTCCCCCTGGCGGCTGCTGGCCGTCGCCGGGGTCCGCCCGACCCAGGCAGACGGCTTCGCGCGCGCCCTCCTCGGCGCCGAGGAGACCGGCCCCGGGGACGAGCGGCGGGCCGCCGCCCTGGTGGGCTGGCTGCTGGCCCAGGCCGCCGCCAAGGGCCACACCGTGCTCGAGGCCCCCACCCTGGAGTCCGCCCTCGCCCAGTACGGCGTACCGGACCCCGCCGAGGCCCTGGAGGCGGCCGTCGCCGACGGCACCGCGCTGGCCTTCGAGGAGCCCGTCGGACCTCCCGTGGCGGAGGACGAGGAGCAGCCCGTACGCATCCTCGTGGGCCTGGAGGGCTCCGCCATGGCCGAGGAGAGCCTCGCCGAGGGCCTGGCCCGCCTCGCCAACACGTTCACGGACCCCGCCGACTGGGACAAGGCCGCCACCGGCCCCGGCGCCGAGCTGATCCGCGCCGCCGCCGGGCACGGCCTGGTCACCCACTCCGGCGGCGAGGCCGCCCGCGCCGAGCCCCGCGCACTCCTCGCGGCGGCCCGGGAGTTCGGGCTGCGCGCCTGCCTGGCCGCGCACGCCCCGGCCGAGGGCGCCGTCACCGTCGCGGGTCTGCTCGGCGGCGTGGAGGGCCCGGGCCGGGACGCGGACGGACAGTTCGCGCTGGACCTGCTCATCGTCCTGGACGCCCCGCAGCTGGACGTGGAGACGGCCGCCGCGCTCGTGGAGTCCGTCCCCGACGGAGCCCGCCTGGTGCTGTCGGGCGACCCCGCCGTGCTCGGCTCCGCCGGCCCCGGCCGGGTCTTCGCCGATGTGCTGGCGGCCCGCGCCTGCCCCCAGCTCGTCTCCCGGATCCCCGACCCGGGTCCGATCGGCGAGCTGGTCTCGGGGGTCGGTGTCGGGGAGCTGAACCAGGTCGACGCCCCCGGCAAGGAGGTCGTCATCGTCCCGGTCCGCGACGCCGGGGAGGCCGTGCACCGCACCGTGCAGCTGGTCGCCGAGTCGGTGCCCCGCGCCTTCGGCATCCCGGCGGAGGCGGTCCAGGTGATCACCCCGGGCCACGGCGGCTCGGCGGGCACCCGCGCCCTCAACGCGGCCCTCAAGGAGCGGCTGAACCCGGGCCCGGGCCGCTTCGGCGGCTTCGACCCCGGTGACCGGGTGGTCCACGTGCCCTCCCCCGGGCGGGCCCTGCCGGCCCGGGTGGTGTCGGCCGACGCGCAGGGGCTGCACCTGGCCGGCACCGCGGGCGCGCGCATCGTCGTACCCAAGGAGCGGGTGGAGTCGCAGGTGCGGCACGGCTGGGCCGTGACGGCGCACCAGGCCGTCGGGGCGCGCTGGCCCGCGGTGGTCGTCGTACTGCCCGGGGACGCGGCGCAGGCCCTGTCCCGGGACTGGGTGTACACGGCCTTCGGCCGGGCCGAGCGGCACCTCTCGGTGGTGCACGGCGTGGACCAGGCGCTGCCGCGCGCGGTCGCGGAGGTGCCCGCGAAGCCCCGTACGACCCGGCTGACGAGCCTGCTGCGGACGCTCGTCGCCTCGGCGCGGGAGCCCGAGCAGGCCTAGGCCGTCTCCTCGCGAGCCACGCAGCGCGGCCCCCGTCCCACCCC
>NZ_JBSGXB010000578.1:0-2144 GCF_053609185.1 Streptomyces sp. NPDC054956
GACCTCGTACAGCGGGTACATCGCCTCGGGCGAGGAGGTCACGGCGGGCCGGCCGGACGCGTCCGAGATCTTCACCATCACCCCCGACATCCGTACCGGCGCGGCCGGCGCCCTGCCCTGCCACGGACCGGTCCCCTGGCCGGACTCCGGCTACCGGGCGGTCATGGAGACCTATCTGGCGGGGGTCGGCGGGCTCGGCGACCGACTGCTGCGGCTCGTGGCCCTCGGCCTCGGCCTGGGTACGGCCGGCATCGACCGGCTGGCGGGGCCGACCCGCGGCGGCTGGCACCACATGCGGGTGCTGCGCTTCCCGGCCGCCGGACGGACCGCCGAGCGCGGGATCGGCGCCCACACGGACTACGGGCTGCTCGTCATCGCCGCCCAGGACGAGGTGGGCGGGCTCTTCGTGCGTCCGCCGGTGGCGGGCGAGCGCCGCCCCCGCAACTGGCTGCCCGGCGAGAGCACGGCGGGTTTCGCCGAGGACCGGCCGGGCTGGACGTACGTACGGCCCGTGCCGCGCGTGCTGACCGTCTTCCCCGGCGACATCCTGCAGTTCATGACCGGTGGCGCCCTGCTGTCCACCCCGCACAAGGTGCGCCTGGCCGACCGGGAGCGGTACGCCCTCGCGTACTTCCACGAGCCGCGTTTCGGGGCCCGGGTCCGCCCGCTCGATCCGGGCACGGCCCCCGCGGGCCCGCACGCGGACGCCGCGGGCCCGCACATCCACTACGGGGAGCACTTCACCCGGATGTTCATGCGCTGCTATCCGCAGCGGGCAACGACGCGGCGGATCGAGTCCGAGGGGCTGCTGCGAGGGCTCGCCGCGGCCCGCTGATCCGGCAGCCCAGGCAGTCGGTGTGGCCGGAGTGCGCGACGGTGTCACGGACCCGCCAGTCCCACTGGTCCTCCGGGCGGGGACCGGTCGGCTTGCCCCAGCCGGCGAGGTGGAGCAGCCAGGTGACGAGCCCGGCCACGGCGACGATCCCGAGGCCGATCCAGATGCCGGGTGCCCAGCCGGCGCACATGGCCGCGCCGGCCGCCGCGGAGCCCACGAGGGCGATCGCGGTTCCGGTCCAGCCGGCGACGGTGTGGCCGAGGTCCACGTGGCCGTGAGCGCTCATCGTTCTCCCCTGGTTCAGTAGGCTCGAAAGGCTGTCTCTCACGGAGAAAGCCATTTATCTCACGAGCTAAGTAACTTAGATGCTAAGGAGTATCCGCGTGCAGGGCAAGCCCCGCCCCGCGGCCACGGTCCAGGAAGCGCTGACGCGCATGGACCGGTACGTCGCCCTCGGCATCCTCGGCCAGCAGGAGGTGGCGCAGCTGCTGGGGCTGAACGTCACGGACCTGACCTGCCTGGGCCACATCCTCGGTGCCGGGGACAACCCGCTCGGCGCGGGAGACCTCGCCGAGCTCACCAACCTCACCACCGGGGCCGTGACCGGGGTGCTCAACCGCCTGGAGCGCGCCGGCTACGCGCGCCGGCAGCCCGACCCCGCCGACCGGCGCCGCGTACGGGTCGTCGCCGAGCCGGCCGCCGCCGCCCGGGTCTTCGCCGTGTACGAGCCCTTCTACGCGCGGCTCGGCGCGGTGTTCGCCGAGTACACCCCGGACGAGATCGCCGTCATCGCGGACTGGTTCGGCAGGGCGACGGCCGAGGTCACCGCCCATCTGGACCGGGTGCGGGCCGCGGAACTCGGGCCCGTCGCCCCGTAGTCCCGATGGTAAAATTTGCCTTTTGGCGACGTTCGCGTCGCACTCACAGACAACTTGACCCAAACATTTTGATACGCGTCTCACGGAAGGTTCTGCATGAAGAACCCGTCAGCTCATGGGCGCTTCGGCATCAAGGCCGGAGCCAAGGCAGGCCCGAAGGGCGGTGCCAAGGGCGGCGGGAAGACCCCGCGGACCCTCGGCCCCCAGGGCGAGTACTCAATGCCCCGGACGACCACGCCGGCGCTGCCGCCGGTGGAGTCCTTCTCGGAGCTCGGCCTGCCCCCTGAGCTGGTGAAGACGATGGCCGACCAGGGGGTGGCGGAGCCGTTCCCCATCCAGGCGGCGACCCTCCCCAACTCCCTCTCCGGACGTGACATCCTCGGACGCGGCCGCACCGGCTCTGGCAAGACGCTCGCCTACGGCCTGGCCAT
>NZ_JBSGXB010000579.1:0-2136 GCF_053609185.1 Streptomyces sp. NPDC054956
GGGGGGGCGGGGGGGGGGGGGGCGGTGGGGGTGGGTGTGGGGGTGGGGGTGGCCGTGGGTGTCGGGGTCGGGGTCGGCGTGGGTTCCGTGGAGCCGAACACCTCGCTGATCGGCTGGACGTTGGCCGCGTTCCCCGCGTGCCCGGTGCCGAACAGGTCCTCGAAGGTGCGCAGCAGGTGGTGGTGGTTGAAGGCGGTGGCGTACTTGCCCGTCTTGACGTTCGCACCGTAGAAGACGGTGGCGATCTGGTTGGAGCCGAGGTAGTTGTCCTCGTCCCACGTCAGCACCAGCAGGCTGTTGTTGGCCTTCGCCCACTGCGCGTAGGCGTCGATGTTGTTCTTCGTCCAGGTGTCGCCCGTGGCCACCGAGCAGGAGTGCATGTCGTTGCACTGGTTGGGCACGATGAACGACAGGTCCGGCAGCGCCGCGAAGTTGCCCTGCGGGAACTGGGCCCACGTCTTCCCGGTGTTCAGCGGCACGTTCTTGAAGGCGAACCACGGGTTGTGCTTCTGCGCGTACTGGCCGTTGGTGCAGGCGGTGGAACCCTCGGCGGGCAGGTCCTCGTTGTACGACGCGAAGGTCTTGCCCGCGGCGATGAGTTCCTGGCCGAGGTTGGCCGCGGTCATCGACTGCGGGGTGTAGCAGCCGTCACCGGTGATTCCCTGGGTGCCCCCGGAGAAGAGGTTGAAGTAGTTCGGCTGGCTGGGGTGGGTCAGCGCCTTCATGCCCGTCAGGCTCGCGCCGGCGTTGGCCAGTTGGTTGACGTACGGGGCGTTGGCGCTGCCGATGACCTCGCCGTACTGCTTGTTCTCGTACACGACGACGACCACGTGGTCGTACGCCGGCAGCGCGGACGTCTTCGCTACGGCCGTCGAACCGCTCTCGGCGGCCTGGGAGTTGGCGATGGTGAAGGCGCCCAGCAGGCCGAGCGTGCCGAGTCCGGCGACGAGCGCGGACCGGGTGGCCCGGTGTCTCGCGTGCGCCGTCGTCGAGGGGTGGATGGGCATGGGTGGTTCCTCCTCGTGATGGGTGAAGATCGCTCGCTGGTGCGTGATGGCTGGTGGGTGGTGCATGGCGGGCGGTGGGTGGTGCGGCCCCGTGGTGGGCCCCGTGGTGGATGGCCGGCCGCGTGGTGCGTGGCGTGGTGCCCCGGTGTCAGTGCTCGCGGCGGGCCGCGCCGGCCACGGCGATGTTCAGGAACCGCGGTAGGGGCCGGCCCCGGTCGCGGAAGTCCTCCGCGACCGCCGCCCGTACCGCCGTCAGCCGCGCCTCGGGCAGCAGCACCAGTACGCTCCGCCCCGGCCGCTGCCCGGGCGGCCAGGCGCTGAGGGACCCCGCCCTGCGGGCGCAGGCCACGGCCCGGGCCAGGTCCGCCGCCCGGTCCGCGTTCCCGGCGCCTGCGCGTACGGCCATCAGGACCAGGCGGGCCCCCGAGTCGGCAGGGTCGAAGGCGACGTACCGCTGCCGTTGCCGACGGGGCTCGCGGGGCCGCGCCCCCTGGCCCAGCAGCAGCGCTCTGCCGGGCCGGGCGAAGAGGGCCCCCCGGCGCAGCGCGTCGTCGCCGTCCGGCAGTGCCTCGGCCATCAGCCGGGCCAGCAGCGCACGGTCCGGTTCCTCGCCCGGCGGTGTGTGCACGTCGGCCACCGCGAGGGCCACCGCGCAGTCGGCGGGCTCCGCCGTGGCCAGCCCGGCGGCCGGGGTGAGGGAGCCCTGGAGGTGCAGGTCGGTGCCGCCGCGGCCGTAGCCGGCCCGGGCCAGTGCGCGCAGCAGGGCATACGGCCGCGCGGCCCAGGCCGGGGTGGCGGGCGCCGGACCGGACAGGGTCAGCGGCAGGTCGCAGCTGTCAGCGGGGTGGCCGAGGGAGCTGAGCCGTACGAGGCCGTCGGTGCGCGGGGCGGCGGCGGCCGACACGGGCCAGCCCGCGGCCGCGACGAGGCCGGGCGACCCGAGGTGGAAGGTGTAGGGGGCGCTCCAGACGGCGGCCGGGGGCCGGCCGTGGGCGGCCTCCAGGGCGTAGGCGACGAGCCGGAAGAGCGGGTCGGCGGTGGCCCGGCGGGCCAGGTCGCCCGCGTCGGGGGCCGCGGGACCGGCCGCGGCGGCCGCGCCCGTCACCGCTCGTCCTTGCGGGCCAGAATT
>NZ_JBSGXB010000580.1:0-2124 GCF_053609185.1 Streptomyces sp. NPDC054956
CCCCCTCTCGGGGACACCGGCCCGTCGGCCTGCTACGACAAGGTGCCCGATCAGCCGCGAAGGGCCTGGACCGCGACCTCGAGCCGCTTGCCGAAGTCACCGTCCGCCTGGCGGAAGTTGTTGATCGCGCGCTCGACGATGTCGTCGCGCGAGACCTTGGCGATGAAGCCGGACAGGTTCTCGATCAGACGGGCCTTCTCGTCCTCCGAGTACAGGCGGTAGAGGTTGCCCGCCTGGACGAAGTCCGAGTCCTCGCTGTGGACCGCGGCGGCATGGTTGCCCGTGCCACCGGTCACGTCGATGGGCTGCCACAGCGGACGGTCCGTCTGGTGCGGGCCGCCGAAGCTGTTCGGCTCGTAGTTCTTGGCACCCTTGTGGCGGCCGTCGTACAGGTAGCCGTCACGGGAGTTGGTGCGCGCCTCGGTGGCGTGCGGACGGTTCACCGGCAGGTGGTCGGCGTTGATGCCGACGCGGTAGCGGTGGGCGTCGCCGTAGCCGAAGAGACGGCCCTGGAGCATCTTGTCCGGGGACGGACCGATGCCGGGGACGAAGTGCGCCGGGGAGAAGATCGACTGCTCGACCTCGGCGAAGACGTTCTCCGGGTTGCGGTTGAGCTCCAGCTTGCCGATCTCGATCGGCGGGTAGTCCTCGTGCGGCCACACCTTGGTGAGGTCGAACGGGTTGAAGCGGTACTCGGCCGCCTCGGCCGCCGGCATGATCTGGACCTGCACGGTCCAGGACGGGAAGTCGCCGCGCTCGATCGACTCGCGCAGGTCGCGCTGGTGCGAGTCGGGGTCCTCACCGGCGAGCTTGTTGGCCTCGGCCTGGGTGAGGTTCTTGATGCCCTGGTCGGTCTTGAAGTGGTACTTGACCCAGAAGACCTCGCCGGCCTCGTTGTTCCACTGGAACGTGTGCGAGCCGTAGCCGTTCATGTGGCGGTAGGTCGCCGGGATGCCGCGGTCACCGAACAGCCAGGTCACCTGGTGGGTGGACTCGGGCGACAGACCCCAGAAGTCCCAGACGTTGTCCGCCTCCTGCGAGCCCGTGTACGGGTCGCGCTTCTGGGTGTGGATGAAGTCGGGGAACTTGATGGCGTCCTTGATGAAGAACACCGGGGTGTTGTTGCCGACGAGGTCGTAGTTGCCCTCTTCGGTGTAGAACTTCAGCGCCCAGCCGCGGGGGTCGCGCACCGCGTCGGCCGAACCGAGGTTGCCCGCGACGGTGGAGAAGCGCAGGAAGGTCTCGGTCTCCTTGCCGACCTCGGAGAGGAACTTGGCACGGGTCCACTGCGAGACGTCACGGGTCAGCGTGAAGGTGCCGTACGCACCGGCGCCGCGGGCGTGCACCACGCGCTCCGGGATGCGCTCGCGGTTGAAGTGCGCGAGCTTCTCGAGGAGGAGCTGGTCCTGGACGAGCACGGGGCCGCCGACGCCAGCGGTCTCGCTGTTCTGGTTGTCGGCGACCGGAGCCCCGGCCTCCGTGGTGAGCGGTCCCTGCTGCGTCACGTGCGCCTCCTGCGTCATACCTGCATGTCCTGTCCTTGGCGATTGCCGTAACCGATCCTACGATGGACTTTGTCTAAGTCAAGTAAGCATCCAAGTCCGCACCGGTTCGGGAGTTACACCGAATCCCCTCGCTGTTAGGCTGATGCCCATGAGTGACCTGCTGGAACGACTTCGCGGACGCGGATGGCGCATGACCGCACAGCGGCGTGTCGTGGCCGAGGTGCTCGACGGTGACCACGTTCACCTGACGGCCGACGAGGTGCACGCGCGCGCCGTGGCCAAGCTGCCGGAGATCTCCCGCGCGACCGTCTACAACACGCTGGGTGAGCTCGTCACCCTCGGCGAGGTCCTGGAAGTCTCCACGGACCGGCGCGCCAAGCGGTACGACCCGAACGCCCACCGGCCCCACCAGCACCTGGTGTGCGCCCAGTGCGGGGCGATCCGCGACGTCCACCCGGCGGGCAACCCGCTCTCCGACCTGCCGGACACGGAGCGCTTCGGCTTCGTGGTGTCGGCGGTCGAGGTGACGTACCGCGGGATCTGCCCGAACTGCGCCGGCGCGTAACCGTCCGGAGAACCGCCCGGAGAGACGAAGGAGGGGGCGGGGGCTCGATGAGCC
>NZ_JBSGXB010000581.1:0-2119 GCF_053609185.1 Streptomyces sp. NPDC054956
GGACCGATCAGCCGGAGGGTTTCGCGGGCCGCCGCGGCCAGGCGTTCGTCCTCCCGCATCTCCTCGTCCTCGTCGCCGAGGTACACCGGGACGCGGACGCGCCGCTCCGTCTCCGCCCGCAGGGCCGGCACCGCCGGGGCCGCCGCGGGGCCCAGGCAGGCCAGGATCCGGCAGACGTACGGGCTCAGTTCCCCGCGCCCCACGTCGCTCAGGAACGCTTCCAGGGCCGGTCCGGCCCGCTCCTCCTCCACGTGCTGCCACAGGGTGCCGAGGAGTCGCGGGTGCGCGCGGGGGCCGGCGGCGGCGTTCTCCCTGAGGCGGGCGACGTGGTGCGGCTCCAGTCCGCCGTTGTCCGCGAGCCAGTCCAGGAGCAGGGCCGCCGTCCTGATCCCGCGCGGCCGGCCGTCCAGCCCCGCGAGGATCTCGTCCGCCCGCCGCCGGTCCCCCGAGATCCGGATCAGCGCCATCGGGGTCTGGCCGGACCGGGAGCCGTGCCCCTTCGCTGCCAGCGCGTCGATCAGGGGCAGCGCGGGGGCGGCCGCCGGGCCGACGGCCCCGAGCGCGCCCACCAGTCGGCTCGCCCGCCGGTCGAACGAGCCGTCCTCGGGCAGCCCGGCCAGCAACCGTACGAGCACGGGCACGGCAGGGGCCGCGGCGGCTCCGCACGCGCTCAGCACGACGAGCGCCGGCCCCTCCTCGTCCGCCCCCGACCGCCCGAGGGCCACCACGGCTGCCTCGACGAGCGGGGCGAGGTCCACACCGGGAACGCCGGCCAGCCCCCTCACGGCCTCCCCCGTCCCCCTCCCGCGACGCCCCGCCCGAACCATCCGGCACAACTCCGGCAACGCGCGCACGTCCCCGATCCGCGCGAGCGCGAGCGTGGCCGTCTCGCTCCGGGCGGGGGTTCGGCCGGGGGTGGCCGCTCCGCCCTGGGCGGGAGGCCCGCCTGGGGTGGCCGTCTCGCACCGGACGGGACTCCCACCGGGGGTAGACGCTTCGCCCTGGATGGGAGTCCCACCGGGGATGGCCGTTTCGCCCCGGACGGGAGTCCCGTCCGGGAGGGCCGCACCGTCCGAAGCGGGCGCCCGGTCCGGGGTAGCCGTCCCTCCCGTGGCGGGAGTTCCATCTGGGGAGGCCGTCTCGCCCCGGGCGGGGACCTGCTGCGCGAGTTCCTCCCGGCACAGCCGGGTGGCCTCCAGCGAGGCCCCGAGCACGTGCGCCGCGGCCGGGCCGGCCGAAGGGTCCGTCAGCAGCGGGCGCAGGTGCGGTACGAGCGCCGCGGGGGCCGCCCGCCAGTTCCGCATCGCCACGCCCGCCATGTCGACGGCCGCGAGCCGCGCCGCCGCCGTCGGCCGGGCCGCGAGCGCGGCGACCTGGGCGTAGCAGCTGGCCTCGGCATCGGAGCGCCGCGCGTTGAGCCCCCACACGGTCCCGATCCGCCACTCGACCCGGCCTCCGGGCCCGCCGATCCGGGCGCCGAAGGCATCGAGGTCCGCGAGGACCTCGTCGCCTTCGGGCGCCGGAGTGGCCCGCAGTCTGACCGCCGGATCGGGGTCGGTGCGCAGTCGGTCGGCGAGGCCGTCGCCGCCCGCCACGAGCAGGGCTTCGGCGAGCGCGAGCCGCGCCACGGGGTCGGGTGCGTCGGGTCCGTCCGCGGGGGCGGTCAGGAGTTCCTCGGCCCGCGCCCGGTCCGCCTCGGCCAACAGCCAGGCGGCCGCGCGCCGTACGCGCCCGTCGGGATCCGACAGCAGGAGCCGGCCGGTATCCGCGGCGCCCGTCCGACCGGAGGCGACGGACGCCAGGTCGGTGAGCAGCCGCACCACGCACAGTCGTACGTCGTCACGCACGTCGGTGACCAGAGAGGCGAGCCGTCTCGCCGCGGGGCCGCCCTCGCCGTCACGGCGAACGGCGTCGAAGACCGCACCGCGCGCCGCCCCGAAGGCGGTGCCCGTACGGTCGCGCCGGGCTTCTTCGAGCCAGGCGTCCACACAGTCGGCCGGGCCCGCGGGACCCGGCGGTCGGGGGCTCAAAGCCCCGGGCGCAGTACGCCCTTTCGCATCGTCATGCCGTGGATCATCACCGGCGGGCGGACCCGGCGCAACCTGTTTACCCGCGGTAG
>NZ_JBSGXB010000582.1:0-2074 GCF_053609185.1 Streptomyces sp. NPDC054956
ACAGGGCGAGGCGCAGGCAGGCGAGGGCGTAGCGGTCGACGGAGAACCCGCGCCGTTCGGCCGGGGCGACGAAGGCGGGGTTGGCCACGGTCTGCCGCAGGCCCTCGTCCACGTGTGCGGCGGCCTCGAAGTCCAGGAGCGCCACGGAGGGTTCGCCCGTCTCGTCCTCGGCCACCATGATGTTGAAGAGGTGGAGGTCGTTGAAGACGATGCCGCGGGCGTGCACCGCGTCGACGGCCGCCGTGACCTTCCGGTGGATCGTCAGGGCCCACTCGGTGTACGAGGCGAGCTCCGCCGGGTCGGGATCGGCCTCGATCAGCGGGTGGCGGCGGGCGAAGTAGGTGTTGAGGGGTTTGCCGGCGAGGTGTTGCAGCACCAGGAAGTGGTGGTCCCCGACCGTGAACGTGCCGCGGACGGCAGGGACGCAGTCGAGGCCCGCCAGCCTTTCCAGTGCGGCCCGTTCGCGGTGCAGCCGGGTCACGGCGTCGGCGCCGTCGGCCGCGAGGCCGGCGTGCGGCCGGGCCTCCTTGAGGACCACGGTCTCGCCGGTGCGGCCGTCCTTGCCCACGTAGACGCCGCCGCCGTTGGAGAAGTGCAGCGCCCGCTCGACCGTGAAGGGGACTCCGGTCAGGGTGAGCGCTGAGCGCGCCGCGAGGTGCGGCTCCAGGAAGTCCGGCAGTTCGAGCCACTCGGGCGGCTGGAAGACCGGTCCGCGCGGGTCCGGTACGAGCCGCCCGTCGGGGGCCTCGATCGCCGGCACCAGTGCGCCGTGCGCGTCGTAGCAGTGCCGCAGGGTGAAACTGCCGTAGCGCAGGTGGACGGGGCCGGCGCCCCAGCGCAGATCGCTGAGGATGTACGGGCCGGCCGCCCCCGCCAGCGCGGCGTCGAGGTCCTCCGCGATCCGGCGGCACTGCTGCTCGTCGGCCGGGTAGACGGTGATGAACTTCCCGCTCGCGGCGCGGTCGGCGTACTTGGCGTTGCGCAGGTGCAGCAGGTAGCGGCTCGGTACGAACTTGAAGGCGATCCGCCGGGCGGTGCAGTACGCGTACACCGTCGCCAGCAGCGACGCGGCGTTGTCCAGCGTGGCCGACACGTGGATCTTCCAGCCCTGCGCCGGGAGTTCGGCATCGACGGGACGCAGCGCGAACCAGTCGCCGCTCCGGTGCGAGCGCCACCCCGGCGGGACGGGGGCGAGGGCCTCCGGGTAGCTCTCACCGGCGCGCCGGTACGGCGCGTCGTAGAACCAGCGGTCGGCGTCGCAGAAGGCCGCGTACCCCTTGTTCACGCCTGCTCCCTCGGTCGGTGGCAGAACCGACCGTGTCACGCATGGCGGACGCGGCGACAGTCACGGCTGTCACCGGTGGGGTGTGCAGTACTCACGAGTCACCGGGGTCCGATTCCATCCGTACGCGGGCCCCTGGCATCCGTTACGCCGCTCCGCGGGACCGCGCAGGCGCATGTGCGGGGCGCTGCCGGGCACTCGCACGGCATGACCGACACCTTCCGCAGCGCGGCACGCCGAGGCCGTCCACGCGCCGTCGCCCTCGCGGCGCGCACCCTCGCCCAGCTGCGGCGCACGGCCGTCCACGTGTGGACCGACAACCTCGCCGACCACGCGGCCGCCCTCACCTACTACGCCGGACTGGCGCTCCTGCCCGCGCTCGTCATCGCGGTCTCCCTCGTGGGGCTGCTCGGCGAGTCGACGAGGGTCCGGCTCGTCACCGGGCTCACCTCGTACGCGCCCCCTCAATCGGCGCAGGTCCTGCGCGACGCGCTCGACGGCCTCGCGGCGGACCAGTCCTCGATCTGGGCCCTGCTGATCAGCGGTGTGCTCAGCGCGCTGTGGTCGGCGTGCAGTTATCTGGCCGTGTTCCGGCGCGCCCTGCACACGATGCACGGGGTGCCCGATACGCGGCCTCCGCTCCGCGCGGCGTACAGGCTGGTGGGCAACGCCGTGGGGCTGCTGGTCCTGCTCGTCGTCGGCGCATTGGTCCTGGTCGTGTCCGGGCCCCTGGCCCACCGGGTCGCCCGGGCGGCCGGTGGGGCCGGTCCGGACGGGATCGCGCTCCTGCGC
>NZ_JBSGXB010000583.1:0-2063 GCF_053609185.1 Streptomyces sp. NPDC054956
GGTGCGGGGTGATGACGAACGCGGTCACGTGGTCGCCTGTCAGCCGGTGGGCGGTGGCGGCGGCCTCGTCCAGGGTCTCGTTGGCCATCAGGGCGTCCGCGAGGGCGTCCAGCTTGCCGCGGTTCTCGACGAGCAGGCGGCAGGCCTTCTCGTAGCACTCGTCCACGATGCGCCGCATCTCGTGGTCCACCACGTCGAGGGTGGCGGGGGCGGCGACCAGGCCGTACGGGCTCTGTCCGTCCGAGGGGATGGCGGTGAGGCGGCCGACGCGTTCGCTCATGCCCCAGCGGCCGACCATGCCCCGGACGATGTTCGTGACCTGTTCGAGGTCGTTCTCCGCGCCCGTGGTGATGACGTCGTAGACGACCTGCTCGGCCGCCATGCCGCCCAGCGCGCCGATGATGCGGCCGCGCAGGTACTCCTCGGTGTAGGCGTAGCGGTCGGCTTCCGGGGTGGAGAGGGTCACGCCGAGCGCCCGGCCGCGCGGGACGATGGTGATCTTGCGGACCGGGTCGGCGCCCGGCTGGAGCATGCCCAGGAGGGCGTGGCCGCTCTCGTGGTACGCGGTGCGGCGGCGCTCCTCGTCCGGCATGACCAGCGGCCGCTCCGCGCCGAGCTGGACCTTCTCCAGCGCGTCGGACAGGTCCGCCTGGGTGACCTCGCTCTGCTGGCGCTTCACGGCGAGCAGGGCGGCCTCGTTGGCGAGGTTGGCCAGTTCGGCTCCGGTCATGCCCGGTGTCGTACGGGCCACCTGGGCCAGGTCGACCCCGCCCGCCAGCGGGATGTCCCGGGTGTGGATGCGCAGGATGGCCTCCCGGCCGGCCTTGTCGGGCGGGGAGACGACGACGGTGCGGTCGAAGCGGCCCGGCCGGGTGAGCGCCGAGTCCAGGACGTCAGCCCGGTTGGTCGCGGCGAGGACGACCACGCCCTCGGAGCCGGAGAAGCCGTCCATCTCGGTCAGGATCTGGTTGAGGGTCTGCTCGCGCTCGTCGTGGCCGCCCATGGCCGCGCCGCCGCCGCGGGCCCGCCCGATGGTGTCGATCTCGTCGATGAAGACGATCGCGGGGGCCACCTTGCGCGCCTCGGAGAAGAGCTCGCGCACCCGGGACGCACCGACGCCGACGATCATCTCGATGAACTCGGAGGCGGAGGCGGAGAAGAACGGCACACCTGCCTCGCCCGCGACGGCGCGCGCGAGCAGGGTCTTGCCGGTGCCGGGCGGCCCGGCGAGCAGGACCCCGCCGGGCATGCGGGCGCCCATCTTGCGGTACTCGTCGGGGTTCTTGAGGAAGTCCACGACGTCGTTGAGCTCGCCCTCGACCTCGTCGATGCCGGCCACGTCCTCGAAGGTCGTGCGCTTGGCACCCTCCAGCTCCACGGGCTTGGGCGGCGCCTTGCGGCCGAGTCCGCCCATGCCCCCGCCGAGCCCGGCGCTCATCCGGCGGGCGATGAACACCCACAGGAGGACCAGGAGCAGCATCGGGGCGAGGGAGAGCAGCAGGTTGGCGAGGAAGCTGCGCTGTTCGACGACCGGGGAGGCGGTGACGACCACGTTCTGCTTGGTGAGGTTGGACCAGAGGTCGTCGTCGGCGAAGGCCGGGCGCTGGGAGACGAATTTGGTGTAGTCGCCCTTCCCGCCGTCCGGCATGGGCTGCTTGGTCTTCAGCTGCCCCTGGATGGCGTCGCCCTTGGAGTAGATCTTCGAGACGTTGCCGTTGGCGACCTGCTTGCTGAACTCGGTGTACGAGATGGTCGGCTCGTCGCCCTCGTTGAAGAAGGAGAGGGCCAGGTTGGTCAGCAGGTAGACGATCAAGGCGGTGAGGATCAGGCCTCGCCAGCCGCCCGGCATCTTCTTCTTGGGCGGCTGGGCGGGGGGTGCGCCTTCGGAGCGCCAGGGCGTATCGGCCCGGTCGCGGGGCGGTACGGGGGTGGGGCTGGGCACGTGGCCTCCTTCTGCCGTCCTCCCGGCCGACCATAAGCGACAAACCGGACCGTCGCTCGGGTGCGCACCCCCGCGAGGCGACCCGGCCGGGCCGGCCGGCCCCGGACACGGCGAAGGGCCC
>NZ_JBSGXB010000584.1:0-2021 GCF_053609185.1 Streptomyces sp. NPDC054956
GGGCCCGCCCCCCCGGACCGGGCAGCCCCGCCACATCACCGCGACATCGGGCCGGTCACGGCTTCTGGAAGCCCGCGTCCTGGAGGATCTTCTGCGCCTCCGGGGTGCTCAGCCACGCCACGAACGCGGCAGCGGCCTCGGAGTTCTTGGAGCCCTTGAGCGAGGCGGCCGGGTAGGAGGCCACGGCGTTCTCGGCGTCCGGGATGTCCACGACGACGACCTTGTCACCGGACTTGATGGTGTCGGTCTTGTAGACCAGGCCGGCGTCGGCCTCGCCCAGCTCGACCTTGCTCAGCACGGCGCGGACGTTCGGCTCCTGGGAGACCGGCTTGACCTCGATCTTCTGCGCGTCGAGGATCTGCTTGCTGTAGCGGCCGACGGGGACCTCGGGCGCGGCCAGCACGACCTTGATCTTGGTGTCGGCGAGGTCCTTGAGCCCGGCGACCTTGAACGGGTTGCCCTTGCCGGTCGCGATGACCAGGCGGTTCTTGGCGATGATCGCCGGGTCGTTCGCCTCGGCCTTGAGGCCGTCCATGGTCTTGGTGTCGGCGGTGACCAGCGCGTCGGCCGGGGCGCCCTGCTTGACCTGGGCGGCGAGCTCCTGCGAACCGGCGAAGGAGAACTTCACCGTCGTGCCCGGGTGTGCCTTCTCGTAGGCGGCACCGGCGGTCTTGAACACGTCGGTGAGCGAGGACGCGGCGAGCACCGTCAGCTCCGCGGCCTTGGGCCGGGCCGACGCGGAGGCGCTCGGGGCGGCGTCGGCGTCCTTCTTCTTGTCGTCACCGCTGCCGCAGGCGGCGAGCGCCGGCACGAGCAGGGCGGCGGTCAGCGCGAGGGCGGCGTTGCGGCGGCGGTTCAGGTGCGGGATCGGGGACATGAGCGTGTGCTCCTCGGTCGGGTCGGCGGCCGGCCGGTGCCGGGTCCGCGGTGGTGACCCGCGCCGGTGACGGGCGGAGCGGGCTGGGGCGCGTGGTGCTGAGCGGAAGTACTGGGGGCAGGACTACTGGGCAGGACTACGGCGGCAGGCCGGGTGCCGTGCGGTGGGGCGAGTGCGGGGCGCCGGTTCCGGGGTACGGATTCAGGCGCGGTCGATGTGCACGCTGGTGGACTTCACGCGGGCGGTGGCCTGCATGCCGACCTCCAGCCCGAGCTCGTCCACGGCTTCGCGGGTGAGCAGGGAGACCAGGCGGTGGGGACCCGCCTGGATCTCGACCTGGGCGGCGACGTCGCCGAGCTTCACGGCGGTGACGATCCCCGGGAAGGCGTTGCGGGCCGAGGTGTAGGTCTCCCCGTCCTCGGCGTGGGCCCCCTGGCCCACCTCGATGGAGAAGGCGGCCAGGGCGCGGCCGTCGATCAGGCGGCGGCCGCTCTCGTCCCGATGGGTCGAAACCCGGCCGGCGTCGGCCCAGCGGCGTGCGGTGTCCGGGCTGACGCCCAGCAGGCGTGCCGCCTGACCGATGGTGTAGGACTGCATGTGCGACAAGGTAGGGGCAGGTGCCCCGCATTTGCAATTCTGTTGGGATGATGTACATGGCAGATGCCATGCCTCTTGTCGTAAACGCCAAAATCGATTCCGGATCGGCCGGTCCGGATCGCTAATGTTGTGGCATGGCTGAAGAGGGAACCGCGGGTGCGGGGTCGGCGCGGGTCGACGTGTGGATCTGGTCGGTCCGGCTCACCAAGACGCGGGCGATCGCGGCCGCGGCCTGCCGTGCGGGCCACGTCCGGGTCAACGGGGAGCGGGCGAAGCCCGCGCAATCGGTGCGCGCAGGGGACGAGGTGCGCCTGTTCCATGCCGGGCGGGAGCGCATCGTGGTGGTCCAGCGTCCGGTGACCAAGCGGGTCGGGCCTCCGGTCGCCGCCGCATGCCTGATCGACAACAGCCCGCCGCCGCCGACCCCGGTGGAGGCGGCGGTGGTCGGCATCCGCGACCGCGGCGCGGGCCGCCCGACGAAGCGCGAACGCCGGGAGATCGAAACCCTGCGCGGGAACCGCTAGCGCGGGAACCGTCGGGGCGGTCC
>NZ_JBSGXB010000585.1:0-2014 GCF_053609185.1 Streptomyces sp. NPDC054956
CGCCGCCGCGGGCGACGGCCGCGCGGCGGGCCGGGGCCATCTCCGCGCGGCCTCCGTAAGCGAGCCGCGGGCCCGAGGGCCCGTACGAACAGCGTGCCACCGGCCGGCCGGGCTCGCGCCGGCCGGTGGCCGCGAGGGTCAGCTCTGGCCCGCGCCGCCGCTCTTGACGAGGTCCGTCATGTCGGCCGTTTCCGCGGCCGGCGGGACGGCGATGTCCTTGGCCACGCCGAAGGACAGGAACTCGATCTCGGCGCTGACGTTGCCGTAGACCTGGCTCAGCTTCGCGGGCATGCCCTGGTCGTCGACCCAGACGTCCGCGACGAGCTCGCCGGCCTGGCCGCCGCCCACCGCGCCGAAGACCGAGGCGGCGTCGCCCAGCTTGTCGGTGGGAATCGTGGCGTGGTAGTGCACCGCGTTCTTGCCGTTGACGCTCTCCGTGCCGACCTTGGTGACGTTCTTGGCCCACTTGAGCGTCTTCAGGCCGGCCGTCGGGTCGTTGTTGCCCGCGTTCATGGCGGAGGCACCCTTGTCGCCGAGGATGGCGGAGGCCTCTATCTTCAGCCAGGTCTTGCCCTTGAACGGGCCGTCCTGCGCCGGGTCCACGTTGTAGTAGTACGCGCCCTGCACGAGCCGCATCGTGATCGTGCCGTCCGCGACCATGTCCTCCATCTGGAGGTCCTTGGCCGGCATCTCGGCCTCCATCGCGAGGCCGTTGCCCCACGAGTAGACGCCGTCCATCGCGACGGGCTTGCCACCCGTGTCGGGCATCGTCACGGACATCTTGATCTTGGCGGAGCCCGCCTTGGAGGCTTCGTCGGAAGCCTTCGAGAGCGTCTGGACCAGGGTCTCCGCGGTGTCGGCGGCCTTCTTGCCCACCGACGTGCCGGTGCCGGCCGAACAACCGCTCAGGCCCGCCGTGACGATCAGTGCCGCGGTGACGCCCGCGGCGATCTTCCCTGTTTTCATTCCCACCCCTTGGTCGTATGTCGGCCCACTCCTCGTGTGCCGACGCTGCCCGAGCCCTGTCCCTCCCCGGACAGGGAAATATCGTCGCACGCCCCACGGACACTCCGGCCGCGAGACCGGATCGCCGGTCCCGGGGCGCCCCGCGACGCTCTCACGGTGTTCCCCGCGAAGAGCCCGGAAAATCCCTTGGAGCCCGTCCTGACGGCCCGTATAGGCTCGGGGCATGCTGCGACTGGAGCGGCTCCGCGCCGATCACGGAGACATCCTGCTGGCCTTCGAGCGGGAGAACAGGGAGTACTTCGCGCGGTCCGTCCCGGACCGGGGCGACGGGTACTTCACCGGGTTCGACGCCCGCCACCGCTCGCTGCTCGCCGAACAGGAGGCGGGCACCTGCCACTTCCACCTCGTGGTGGACGAGCACGGAGAGCTGGTCGGCCGGGTCAACCTCGTCGACGTCGAGGACGGCACCGCCGAACTCGGCTACCGGATCGGCGAACGCGCGGCGGGCCGGGGCATGGCCACGGCCGCGGTCGGTGAAGTCTGCGAGCTGGCCGCCTCGCGGTACGGGCTCCACGTCCTCACCGCGGTCACCACCCTCGACAACGGGGCGTCCGACGCGGTCCTGCGGCGGACCGGCTTCGCGGTGGTCGGGGAGCTCACCGTGGACGGCCGCCCCGGGCTGAGCTACCGGCGCGCACTCTCCGCCGCCGGCTGACCTTCCCGGCCCCGGCCCGCCCCCGGGACCGGCCCACCTCCTCGGCCCGCCCCCGGGACCGGCCGACCTCCTCGGCCCGCCCCCGGGACCGGCCGACCTCCTCGGCCCGGCCGGCCTGCCCGGCCGACTTCCCGGGCCCGTTGAGCCGACGGATACGGTCCGTCACCCCATCGGTGCGCCCGGCGCGCGCGGGCGGCAATGATCACGGAGGGTGTTGATCACCGGCAGCGCGTACTGCCGGCCGGCCCCCGCACCGAGGAGTCCTCGACCCCCATGGCTGTTGTCGCTGCCGTCGGAGCCGCCCGCGCCCAAGTCGCGGGCACCCTCCTCACC
>NZ_JBSGXB010000586.1:0-1978 GCF_053609185.1 Streptomyces sp. NPDC054956
GGGACCCTGTGGGAGAGTAGGACGCCGCCGAACAATCATTGTGGGAAAGCCCCGCACCTTATGGTGCGGGGCTTTTCTGCGTTCCGGACCTTTTTGCGCAGCGGGGCCGGTGCGGGAAAACGGGGATGAAGGCAGGCGGGTGCGCTGGCTAGGATCCCGAGGTATGAACGAGCACGTGATACGTCCGGTACGGGCCGACGAGTGGACCAAGGTGAAGGCGCTGCGGATCGCGGCCCTGAATGATCCGGCCGCGCCGGTGGCCTTCCTTGAGACCGTCGAGCAGGCCGAGGGAAGGACCGACGAGTTCTGGCAGGAGCGGACCGTCGGCGCTTCGGAGGGGCGGAGGGTCCGGCAGTTCGTCGCCGAGGCGCCCGACGGGGAGTGGAACGGGACGGTGACCGTACTCGTCGAGGACGCCGGCACGACCGACATCTTCGACGGGGCCATCGAGCAGACGCAGGGTCATCTCGTGGGCGTCTTCGTGCGGCCCGGGCAGCGGGGGACGGGGCTCACCGAGGCGCTGTTCGCTGCCGCGCTGGAGTGGGCCTGGTCGCTGGAGGAGCCGGCGCTGGAGCGGGTACGGCTCTTCGTGCACGAGGACAACGCCAGGGCCGGGGCCTTCTACCGGCGCTTCGGGTTCCGGGCCAGCGGGACCGTCGTGCCGATGCCGACGGATCCGTCCGCGAAGGAACTGGAGTACGTGCTCGGGCGGTCGTAGGCCGTCGTCTTTTTTGTCTTGTGGTGTCCGTCCGTCCGCTGTTCCCGTGTTCGGGGCGGCGGGCGGACTTTTTTTGTCAGCGGGTGGTGACCGGTAGGTCGGCCTCCGGCCAGCGGGAGCGGGCCTGTTCGCGGCTGCGGCACAGGGCGAGGAGGGGGAGCGTCTCGTCCTGGAGCAGCTGCGGGAGCTGGGGGATCGGGGCCACGGCCGCGATGTCGTCGAAGACGAGCGTCAGTGGTGGGTCGAGCCGACCGTGGGATGACCGTGCGGCCATGCGGCGGCCGTGCTCGACCACGCTGGAGGCGAGTGCGGTCAGCAAAGGCATCGCACCCGGGTGGGTACGGGGATCTTCCAGGGGTTCACCCACCACGTAGAGGGTGCCCCCTTCGGACACGAACGATGCCAGGGCGAGGGAATCGTTTCGGTTCGGGGTGCAGGACTCCCGGATGTGGATCGAGGAGAGGGCGCTCAGCGCGCGGGCCGTCAGGTGCTGGGCGAGCTCGCGGCGCTCGGGGTGCGCGGTGAGGGCGCTCTCGAGCTCGCCGGCCGCGCCGGGGGCGGCCGTTGCCGCCTGGGGGTGGGTACGGAGGATGCGGACCGGTTCCTGGGCGTTCGTGCCCTGGGCCCAGCGGTGCAGCTGCTTGAAGGGGCGGTCGTCCAGGGCCGCGGCCTGGAGCCAGCTGCGCAGCAGGGTTTCCGCGGTCTCCGCGATCGCGGTGTCCATGCGGGCCTGGGGGCGGACCGGGGCGAGGAGCGCGATGGCTCGGGCGGCGGCGGTGGCGCGGTCCGCGCAGCCTTCCGTGGGGCTCCAGTGGATGCGGGCCGGGGTGTCGCAGAGGTGGGAGGGGTCGTAGAGGAGGACGGGGCCGAGCTTGGAGCGGGCGTCCTTGGTCTGCGACCAGAGGGTGGGGGAGGAGGTGATGACGAGGACTGAGCCGGGGGCGGCTGCGATGGCCTCTGCGGCGGCGGTGTGGCGGTCGGCGGGGGGTGCGTATGCGAGGCGGTGGCCTGGGCGTGGGCCCTGCGGGGTGGGGCTGGGGGGTGGGGCGTAGCCGAAGCCGTAGCGGTACGCGTCGTCCGTGGGGGCGGGGGTGTTGGCGGGGGGTCTGCCCCCGGGACCCTGCGCCTGGGGGGTGGGGAACGTGGTTGTCTGCGGCGTCGTTGCCGGGGGCCCGCCCCCCGCCCCCCCCCCCGCAAAACCCCGCGGGGGGGGGAGTGGGTGGGGGGCGGGTTTGGGCCGCGGGGGGGGGGGTGTGCGTG
>NZ_JBSGXB010000587.1:0-1976 GCF_053609185.1 Streptomyces sp. NPDC054956
CTCCTGCGCTGGCCCGTGCTGCTGGTGGTCGTCACCCTCCTGGTGCTCATCCTCTTCCGCACCGGCCCGGCCCAGAGCCGGGGCACCCGTCGGGGTCTGCCCGGCGGCGTACTGGCCGCCCTGCTCTGGCTGGCCGCCTCGGGGCTGTTCACGCTGTACACGGGGCTGGACACGTACGGCCGGCTCTACGGCTCGCTGGCCGGCACCGTGGTCTTCCTCGTCTGGCTCTGGTTCGCCAACCTGGCCCTGCTCACCGGGGCCCGGTTCAACGCCGAACGGGCAGGGGGCCGGGCCGCCCGGACCCGGGCCTGATCCTCACCGGCCGGGCGGCGGGGCCGTCGGGTCCCGGCGCGCCGGGGTCAGCCGGGAGGAGTCGATCTCGGCCCAGACGACCTTGCCGGTGCCCTGCGGGTAGGAGCCCCACCGGTCGGAGATCCGCTGCACGATGTGCAGGCCGCGGCCACCGGGGACGCCCGGGCCACGTACGGCCCCGGGGCGCGGCGGGAGCGACACGCCGTCGAACACGTCGATGCGCAGGGACTCGCCGGCGGTCAGGACGAGCTCTTCGCAGCCATGTGCGTGCAGGGCCGCGTTGGTCACCAGTTCGGACACGACCAGCAACGCGTCCTCGGCACTCTCGCGGCCGTCCCACCCCCAGTCCCGCAGGGTCCGGCGGGTGAAGTCACGGCCCTTGCCGACCGCGCCCCGGACACTGCGCAGGGCGAGCCGGCGCCGCTGGCCCATGACCGGCGCGCGCACGCCCCGGTGATCGCCGTCGGCCGCTCCTGTCGTGCTCACTCTCGCCTCATCCCGACCGTTGACTCCGCCGTGTTCGTCGGAGGCGCGCGGTCCGTCCGCGGACCGCCCGGGCCGGCCGTCCCTCGGCCGCCTTCCCCGGTTCCGCGTATGCCCGGCCCGATCGCCCGGACACGTGGGCGCCGCCATCGGCGTGGGCCCGCCTCCGAGGGACCGGTGGGCCGGGTGGGCCGGGTGGGCCGGGCTCGGCTTCTCCCCGGTGGATTCCCCGACACGGGGGTTCTACCGTGGGAACAGCACCTGGAGCGGCCATGTCCGTCACCTCACCCCTGACCCAACCGTCCTGGTCGCCGCCGCGATGACCGGGTCCGGTGGAACGCGTCGGCTGTCGCCCTTCGGGCGGATGCGCAGCGCGGCCCGCCGCGCGCGGGCCGGGCGCCACTGGGTGCACGTCCGGGACCTCGGCCTGTGGCAACGCGCCCTCGGGTTCGCCGCGCTCGGGTTCCTGACGCTGGCACCCCTGCTGATCGTCGTGTCCGCGGCGGATACCAGCGGGGGGCAAGGGTTCGCGCAATGGCTCGGAGACGGGCTGGGCGTGTCGCCGGCCGCCAGGCTCGAGATCGAGCGGCTCTTCGCCCTGCCCGGCCAGGCCTGGCGGACGACGACGGCCTTCGGCCTGGCCCTGCTCGCCGTATTCGGCCTGTCCTTCGGCACTCTGCTGCAGAGCGGCTACGAGAAGGTCTGGGACCTGCCTCCGTCCCGCTGGTGGGCCAGGTGGCGTCACGTGCTGTGGCTCGCCGTGCTCGTCGGGGTGCTCTACCTGTCGGCGATCTCGCCGCCGTGGCGCGACTCCCCGGCCCGCGGTTTCGTCACGGTGGCGATCGGAACCCTCTTCTTCTGGTGGTCCCAGCGGCTGCTGCTCGGCGGCCGGGTCCCCTGGACGGCCCTCCTTCCCGGCGCGGTGGCCACGATGCTCGGGCTGCTCGGGCTGCGGGTCTTCTCCCGGCTCGTCTTCTCGCCGCTGATCGCGTCGGGCAGCGTCACCTACGGCCCCTTCGGTTCCGTCCTCGTCATCCAGACCTGGCTCGTCGGCATCGGTGTCGTCGTGTTCGGGGGCGCGCTCGCCGGCCGGCTGCTCCACGACGGGTTGCTGCGCCGGGCGCCTCCGGCGGAACCCGGGCAATGAGACGACCGGTGCGAGCACCGCGCCAGGGCGTGGG
>NZ_JBSGXB010000588.1:0-1969 GCF_053609185.1 Streptomyces sp. NPDC054956
CCGCCCGGTGCCCCGCGACGACACGGCCGCTCATTGGGATGAGCGAACAGAGGTCGCTTCGTAAGGACACGTCGGCGTGGTCGTCTGCAGGGACCAGTCAACCGATCGACGAGGGAGGCTCGGGTGCCCGAGCTCTGGGCGGGGACGGATGCCGGCAAGGCCGCGCATCACTGCACGGTGATCGACACGGATGGGACGAAGGTGCTCTCGCGCCGGGTGCCCAACAACGAGCCGGAGCTCCTGGAGCTGATAGGCGACGTCCTCGCCTTGGCCGAGGACAGCCCGGTGACCTGGGCCGTCGACCTGAACGCCGGCGGTGGCGCTTTGCTGATTGCTCTGCTGACAAGCCATGGCCAGCGGCTCCTCTACATTCCTGGCCGAACCGTCCACCACGCCTCCCGCGGCTATCGCGGGGACGGCAAGACGGATGCGAAGGACGCCTACGTCATCGCCGACCAGGCACGAATGCGCCGGGACCTGCAGCCCTTGCAGGAGTGGGACGAGATCGCGGTGGACCTGAAGATCCTCACCGCCCGCCGCTACGACCTCGCCGCCGACCGAACCCGCGCCATCAACCGGATGCGAGCCCAGCTCCTGGAGTACTTCCCCGCTCTCGAGCGGGCCTTCGACTACGCCGCCTCCAAAGCCGCACTCATCCTCCTGACCGGCTACCAGACCCCGGCCGGCCTGCGCCGGGTCGGCCCGAACAGGCTCGCGACCTGGCTGAAGAACCGCAAAGTCCGTGCCGCCCAGGCGATGGCCGAGGCGGCAGTCGTTGCGGCACAGGCCCAGCACACCGCCGTGGCGGGGGAGAGCACAGCCGCAGCAGTGGTGAACACCCTGGCCAGGGCAGTGTTGGCTCTGGACGATGAGATCGCTGACATCGACGCGCAGATTGCGGTCCGTTTCCGAGAGCACCGTCACGCGGAAGTGGTCCTCAGTATGCCGGGCATGGGCCCGTTGCTGGGGGCGGAGTTCATCGCCTGCACCGGCGGTGACATGGATGCCTTCGGCAGCTCTGGGCGACTTGCCGGGGTCGCCGGCCTCGCTCCGGTCCCACGGGATTCCGGTCGCATCAGCGGAAACATGCGCCGACCACACCGCTACCACCGCCGACTCCTGCGCGTCTTCTACCTCTCCGCCCAGATCGCTGCCCGCTTCTGCCCCACCTCGAAGACCTTCTACGACCGCAAGAGAGGCGAGGGCAAGAACCACAAGCAAGCGATTCTCGCCCTCGCTCGCCGCCGCCTTGACGTTCTGTGGGCCCTCATCCGCGACCAACGCCAATGGACAGCCCGGCCACCACAACCGGCCTGACCGGCGCCGCACAACGCCAGCCGACACGGTGAAGGTAGGTTGATCACCGGTTTGCTGGAGGCCGCGTAGAGGAGTTGGTGTGACAGAGATCGAGGTCCCGGGGCCTGAGTCCGACTGGCAGCCGGCTACACAACCGCCCTACTACACCGGCAAGAACCCCGCCTACCAGTACAGCGTCTGGGAGCACTCTGCCCCGCTGTTCCAGATGATCGGAGTGCTGGCGCTGCCGGTGCAGCCCATCGCCGAGCGGCTACGTCTGCAGGTGGAGCGGTCGTGGGACGGGCTGGACGAGCTCGACGTCGTTCTGTTCCGGCTGAAAGGCTTCAGCTTCGCGATCAGCAAGCACGACGGCAATCCGCTCGGCGTTTCGTACGTCTGGCTCACCCAGCCGCACGAGCAAGCCGACAAAGCCCTGGACACCCTTCTGGAGGTGGTCGGGATCGGAGAGGACTCCGTCACGTTCCGCGGAGATGCACATGATTTCCGAGCAGAGCGGATCGCCACATCGCAGGAGACCGCCTCGCCTGATGAGGTTTCCGGCGGCACCTTGCAGACCTCTCTGTGGGCGCGGCTCCGCCGTGCCATCGGCACGACCTCAGCCACCCAGTAGGCACACTCGACGCTTGACAACGGTCATTGGGAATCAGTCACA
>NZ_JBSGXB010000589.1:0-1953 GCF_053609185.1 Streptomyces sp. NPDC054956
TAGGCGACCGCCGTCTTCATGACCTCGGCGGACTGCAGGACGAACGGGAGCTGCATCTGGCCGGAGCCGAACAGCTCGCCGACGACCTTCATGCCCTCCAGGAGGGTGTCGTTGACGATGTCGAGGGCGGGGCGGGTCTGCAACGCCTCGTCGAGGTCCGCTTCGAGGCCGTTCTTCTCGCCGTCGATGATCCGGCGCTGCAGGCGCTCGTCGAGCGGCAGGGCGAGGAGTTCCTCGGCGCGGCCGGCCTTCATCGACTTGGTGTTGACGCCCTCGAAGAGGGCCATCAGCTTCTGCAGCGGGTCGTAGCCCTCGGCGCGCCGGTCGTAGATGAGGTCCAGGGCCGTGTTGACCTGCTCGTCGTCGAACCGGGCGATGGGCAGGATCTTCGACGCGTGCACGATCGCCGAGTCCAGGCCCGCCTTGACGCACTCGTCGAGGAAGACGGAGTTCAGCAGGACGCGGGCGGCCGGGTTGAGGCCGAAGGAGATGTTCGACAGGCCCAGGGTGGTCTGGACGTCCGGGTGGCGGCGCTTGAGCTCGCGGATCGACTCGATCGTGGCGATGCCGTCCTTGCGGGACTCCTCCTGGCCTGTGCAGATCGTGAAGGTCAGGGTGTCGATGAGGATGTCCGACTCGCGGATCCCCCAGTTCCCGGTCAGGTCGGCGATCAGGCGCTGGGCGATGGCGACCTTGTGCTCGACGGTGCGGGCCTGGCCCTCCTCGTCGATGGTCAGCGCGATCAGCGCGGCGCCGTGCTCCTGGGCGAGGCGGGTGACCTTGGCGAAGCGGGACTCGGGGCCGTCGCCGTCCTCGTAGTTCACCGAGTTGATGACGGCGCGGCCGCCCAGCTTCTCCAGGCCGGCCCGCAGGACGGGGACCTCGGTGGAGTCCAGGACGATCGGCAGCGTCGAGGCGGTCGCGAAGCGGCCGGCCAGCTCCTGCATGTCGGCGACGCCGTCACGGCCGACGTAGTCCACGCACAGGTCGAGCATGTGCGCGCCTTCGCGGATCTGGTCGCGGGCCATCTCCACGCAGTCGTCCCAGCGGGCCTCCAGCATGGCCTCGCGGAACTTCTTCGACCCGTTGGCGTTCGTCCGCTCGCCGATCGCCATGTAGGAGATGTCCTGGCGGAAGGGCACGGTCTGGTAGAGGGAGGAGGCGCCGGGCTCGGGGCGGGGGTCGCGGACGGCCGGGCTCAGGTCGCGGACGCGCTCGACGACCTGGCGCAGGTGCTCGGGGGTGGTGCCGCAGCAGCCGCCGACCAGGGAGAGGCCGTACTCGCGGACGAAGGTCTCCTGGGCGTCGGCGAGCTCGGCCGCGGACAGCGGGTAGTGCGCGCCGTTCTTCCCCAGGACGGGCAATCCGGCGTTGGGCATGCAGGAGAGCGGGATCCGCGAGTTCCGGGCGAGGTAGCGCAGGTGCTCGCTCATCTCGGCCGGACCGGTCGCGCAGTTCAGGCCGATCATGTCGATGCCCAGGGGCTCCAGCGCGGTGAGCGCGGCGCCGATCTCCGAGCCGAGCAGCATCGTGCCGGTGGTCTCCACCGTCACGGAGCAGATCAGCGGGATGGAGACGCCGAGGGCCTCCATGGCGCGGCGGGCTCCGACGATGGAGGACTTGGTCTGCAGGAGGTCCTGGGTGGTCTCCACGAGCAGCGCGTCGGCGCCGCCGGTGATCAGGCCCTCGGCGTTGATCTGGTAGGCGTCGCGGATGGTCGCGTAGTCGATGTGACCGAGGGTCGGGAGCTTGGTGCCCGGGCCCATGGAACCGAGGACCCAGCGCTGCTGCCCGGTGGAGGCGGTGAACTCGTCCGCGATCTCGCGCGCGATCCGAGCACCCGCGACCGACAGTTCCAGGTTGCGGTCGGCGATGTCGTACTCGGCGAGCGCCGCGTAGTTCGTGCCGAAGGTGTTGGTCTCCACGCAGTCCACGCCGGCCGCGAAGTACTCG
>NZ_JBSGXB010000590.1:0-1946 GCF_053609185.1 Streptomyces sp. NPDC054956
TTTTTAATACCCGCCGGGGGCCGGGGGGGGGGGGGTCCCCCCCCCCGGGGGAACCCCCCCTCACGTCTGTGCCGTCCGCGTCCTACTGGGCGCGGTCGAAGTCGATCGCGCTGTAGGCGCGGAGCTTCGAGAGGCGGTGGGTCGAGTCGATCTGCCGGATCGTGCCGGACTTGGAGCGCATGACCAGCGAGGAGGTCGTCGCGGTCTCCGAGCGGTAGTGGACGCCGCGCAGCAGCTCGCCGTCCGTGATGCCGGTGGCGACGAAGAAGACGTTCTCGCCGGAGACCAGGTCGTTGGTGTGCAGGACGCGGTCCAGGTCGTGGCCGGCGGCGATGGCCTTCTGGCGCTCGTCCTCGTCCTTGGGCCACAGCTTGCCCTGGATGGTGCCGCCGAGGCACTTGATGGCGCACGCCGAGATGATGCCCTCGGGGGTGCCGCCGATGCCCAGGAGCAGGTCCACGCCGGTGCCCTCGCGCACGGCCATGACCGAGCCGGCGACGTCGCCGTCGGAGATGAACTTGATGCGGGCGCCGGTCTCGCGGATCTCCTTGACGATGCCCTCGTGGCGGGGGCGGTCGAGGATGACCACGGTGACGTCCTCCACGGCCATGTTCTTGGCCTTGGCGACGCGGCGGATGTTGACGGAGACCGGGGCGTTGATGTCGACGAAGTCGGCGGCCTCGGGCCCGGTGACCAGCTTCTCCATGTAGAAGACCGCGGACGGGTCGAACATGGTGCCGCGGTCGGCGGCGGCCAGGACGGCGATGGCGTTCGGCATGCCCTTGGCGTTCAGGGTGGTGCCGTCGATCGGGTCCACGGCGATGTCGACCTCGGCACCGGTGCCGTCGCCGACCCGCTCGCCGTTGAAGAGCATCGGGGCTTCGTCCTTCTCGCCCTCGCCGATGACGACGACGCCGTTCATCGAAACGGTGGAGATCAGGGTCCGCATCGCGTTGACGGCGGCGCCGTCGGCGCCGAGCTTGTCGCCGCGCCCGACCCAGCGGCCGGCGGCCATGGCGGCGGCCTCGGTGACCCGGACGAGTTCCAGGGCGAGGTTGCGGTCGGGTGCCTCCGGAGAGACTACGAGCTGGGGCGGCAGGTTGTGCTCGGTCATCGGAGCGCACCTTTCTGTACGGCGACGGCCGGGAGTGAGGGTCCCTGGACTCTATCGGTACGTCGACAAATTGAGCAGACCGGGTCACGTATGAGCGGTATATCGGTCAGCCGATTGTCCTGAGCGGACATCTTGCGGGCCGTGGGGCGCGCCACGCCGACCCCGGCGACGACCGCCGCGGGCGATGCGGGACGATGGTCCGGTGGCAGGTATGAGAGGCAAGCAGACGGTCCGGGACATGGTCCTATCGCTCGGGGTGCTCGGCATCGTCGTGGGTGTGATCTACATCTTCATCCCACATGACGAGAAGGCCGACCCGACGCGAGTGGTCGACTACCGCGTCGAGACGCTCACGGCCCGGCGCGCGGCCCCGTACCCCGTGGCGGCCCCCGTGGGGCTGGCCAAGGAGTGGCGGGCGACCTCGGTGACCTTCGACCGGAAGAAGGCGAACGCCTGGCACCTGGGCTTCCTGGACCCGAAGGACCAGTACGTGTCCGTCGAGCAGTCCACGGACGTCACGCCCGCCTACATCGCCCAGGTCACCCGGAAGGCGGAGGCCACCGGGCAGACGCAGCAGGTCGGGGACCAGGCCTGGGAGCGCTGGGACGGCGAGAAGTACGACGCCCTCGTGCGCCAGGAGCAGGGCCACGTCACGGTGGTGACCGGGACGGCCTCCTTCGAGGAGCTCGGGGAGATGGCCGCGGCTCTGGAGTTCAAGCAGGGCGCCGCGCAGCAGTAGGCGCGCGGCAGGCGCCCGCGGCAGGTGGCCGCGCCGGGCGCCGCGGTACGGAAAGCGCCGCGGTACGGAAAAAGGCCGCGCGCCCCGGTGTTC
>NZ_JBSGXB010000591.1:0-1930 GCF_053609185.1 Streptomyces sp. NPDC054956
GTGTTTAAGAGTCAGGGCCGGCCTCCGGCCGTCGGGCAGTGGGCTCAGGCGAGCCCGCGGCGGGCCACCGCCGGGGGCCGGTGGCCCTGGATCGAGCGGACCATGTCGAGGATCTGCTTCGTCTCCGCCACCTCGTGGACGCGGTAGACCTGGGCGCCGAGCCAGGCCGAGACGGCCGTGGTGGCCAGGGTGCCCAGGAGGCGCTCCTTGACGGGCTTGTCGAGGGTCTCGCCGACGAAGTCCTTGTTCGACAGGGAGACCAGCACCGGCCAGCCCGTCCCGGTCATCTCCGCGAGGCGGCGGGTGGCCTCCAGGGAGTGGCGGGTGTTCTTCCCGAAGTCGTGACCCGGGTCGATCATGATCGCGTCGCGGCGGACGCCCAGCGCGGCCGCGCGTTCGGCGAGCCCGACCGTGACGCGCAGGATGTCCTCCATCACGTCCTCGTACGAGGTCCGGTGCGGCCGGGTGCGCGGCTCGACCCCGCCCGCGTGGGTGCAGACGATGCCGGCGCCGTAGCGCGCGGCGACCTCGGCGAGCTTCGGGTCGACCCCGCCCCACGCGTCGTTCAGCACGTCGGCCCCGGCCTCGCAGACGGCCTCGCCGACCTCGTGCCGCCAGGTGTCCACGCTGATCACCACGTCCGGGTGGCGGCGCCGGACGTCGGCGACGAAGCCGACCGTGCGCCGGGCCTCCTCGGCCGCGTCGACGTGCTCTCCGGGACCGGCCTTGACCCCGCCGATGTCGATGATCGCGGCGCCCTCGGCGATGGCCTGCTCGACCCGGTCCAGGGCCGGCTCGTCGCGGAAGGTCGCGCCCTGGTCGTAGAAGGAGTCAGGGGTCCGGTTCACGATGGCCATGATCACCGGCTCGTGGGTGTCGAACTCGCGCCTGCCCAGTCGCAGCATCCTGCTCTTTCCTCCTTCGGCGGCCTTCGCGCCTCGCCTGTGACCTTAACCTGGTGGCCGGAGCCTCTCAGGGGAGTTGATCGTGTTCGTGTTCTTGCTGATCGCGCTGGTCGTGGTCGTTGCCGCGGTCACCCTGGCCGTGGCCGGCGGCGGATCCGAGGCCGTACTGCCCGAGGCGGAGCCGGACAGGCTGTCCGACGCCCTGCCGGAGAACCGTCCCGTCGTCCGGGCGGACATCGACGAGCTGCGGCTGCCGGTCGCCCCGCGCGGCTACCGGATGAACGAGGTGGACGAGGTACTGGAGCGGCTGGCGGCCGAGCTGGCGGAGCGTGACGCCCGGATCGCGGAGCTCACCGCCGCCGTGGCGGCGGCCGGGGGCGGCTCCGTGAGCCTCACCAAGGCCGACGGGCAGTGACCGGGGTCGTCGCCGGGCCCGACGGGGGCCTGCGGTGCCCGTGGGGGCTGTCCACCGAGGACTACATCGCCTACCACGACACCGAGTGGGGGCGCCCGGTCCACGGGGACGACGCCCTCTACGAGCGGCTGTGCCTGGAGGCCTTCCAGTCGGGGCTCTCGTGGCTGACGATCCTGCGCCGGCGCGAGGGGTTCCGGGCGGCGTTCGCGGGCTTCGAGATCGGCAAGGTCGCGGAGTTCGGCGCGGCGGACGTGGAACGGCTCCTCGGCGACGAGGGGATCATCCGCAACCGGGCCAAGATCGAGGCGACCCTCGCCAACGCGAAGACCCTGGCCGGGTGGGGGGCGGGGGAGCTGGACTCCCTGATCTGGTCCCACGCCCCGGCGCCGGGCCGGGCCCCGAAGAGCACCACCGAGATCCCGGCGGTGACCCCGGAGTCCACGGCCCTGGCCAAGGCCCTGAAGAAGGCGGGCATCCGCTTCGTCGGCCCGACGACGGCGTACGCCCTGATGCAAGCCTGCGGCCTGGTCAACGACCACCTGAGCCGCTGCATCGCCCGCAACCCGGCCTGACGCACCTCAAACGCCGGCGGGGCTGGATTTTCCAGCCC
>NZ_JBSGXB010000592.1:0-1909 GCF_053609185.1 Streptomyces sp. NPDC054956
CTCGTGGGCGGTTTCCCACAGGTCCGAGCGCATGACGGAGAGGAACAGCACGGCGGCGGTGACCAGGGCGACGGCGAGCGCCGCGGTGACGGCGGCCGTGGCGCGGGTCCGCAGCGTGCGCGGGCGGAGGCGGCGCGGCACGGTGATCCGGCGGCCGTCACGACGGGGAAGCGGGCCGGCGGCCGACGCTGAGCCGGTAGCCGCTGCCCCGGACGGTGAGGATGCTCACACTTCCGGAAGGCGTGCTGATCTTCCGCCGCAAGGAGCTGACGTAGACCTCGACGACGTTGAGCGGGCGGTCGGCCTGGTCGTCCCAGACCCGCCCGATGATCTCCGGTTTGGTGACCACCTGCTCGACCCTCTCCGCCAGGCAGCCCAGCACGGCGAACTCCTTCGGGGTGAGCTCGATCTCCTCCTCGCCGCGCCAGACCCGCATGGACACCGGGTCGATCAGCAGGTCGCCGACCTGCCACCCGGTGGGGATGTGCCGCCTGCTGCGGCGCGCCAGTGCCCTCAGCCGTGCCGTCAGCACGACGAACGAGAACGGCTTGACGAGATAGTCGTCCGCGCCGGTCTCCAGCCCTTCCGCGATGTCGTACTCGCCGTCCTTCGCGGTGAGCATCAGGACCGGCGTGCTGTCGCCGGCGGCGCGGAGCCGCGTGCACACCTCGTAGCCGTGCATCCCCGGCAGCATCACGTCGAGCACGATCGCGTCGTAGCCGCCGCCCAGGGCGCGGCGCAGCCCCGCGTGCCCGTCGGGCGCCCACTCCGTCGTGAACCCCTCCTCGGACAGGCCCTGGCGGAGCAGGTCGGCGAACCGGGCGTTGTCTTCGACCAAAAGCAGGCGCATGCCGTCAGAATGCCGCATTCCGCCCGGCCGCCCGGAAAACCTGAACCCCGCTTCAGGGACCGCGCCGCTCGAGGATCAAGGTGCCGTTCGCCGCCCCGGTCCTGCCGGGACGTCCTCTAGGGTGGCTCCATCGGTTGATCCGCACGCCCGAGCGTCCGGACAAAGTTCATGGGGACAGGGGGAGTTGGTGGAGTCATTGCGGCCCGGTGACCCGCCGGAGATCGGTGGGTACCGCCTGCTGGCACGGCTGGGCGAGGGAGGCATGGGCGAGGTGTTCCTGGCCCGGACGGCATCCGGCAGGCCGCTGGCCCTGAAGACGGTGCACCGGGAGCTGAGCCGGGACCCGGACTTCGCCGACCGCTTCGCCCGGGAGATCCGCGCCAACGACCGGGTGCGCTCCCCGTGGACGGTCTCGGTCGTGGACTTCAGCCCTCCGGGGGCGTCCCCGCAGTGGCTGGCGACGGAGTACGTCGCGGCGCCTTCGCTGGGCGACTGGGTGCACCGGAACGGGCCGCTGTCCACGCAGGCCGTGTGGTGCCTGGCCCGGGAGCTGTCGGCCGCGCTCGCCGCCGTACGGGCGGCGGGTGTGGTCCACCGCGACATCAAGCCGGCGAACGTGCTGCTCGGCCCCGAGCGGCCCTTCCTCATCGACTTCGGCATCGCCCGCGCCGTACGCGACCCGCGCCACACGCAGACCGGCGCGGTCATCGGTACGCCCGGCTACCTCGCGCCGGAGCAGGCGACCGGAACCGTGGCCGCCGCGCCCGCCGACGTGTTCTCGCTGGCCGCGGTCCTCGTGTACGCGGCGACCGGCCGCAGTCCGTTCCTGGCCCACGGCGAGGAAATGGCGCTCCCCGGCCTCCTGTACCGGATCGTCCACGAGGAACCCCGGCTCGACGGCGTTCCCGAGGGACTCCTCTCCCTGGTGGGGGACTGCCTCGCCAAGGAGCCGGACCGGCGCCCGGCCGCCGAGGAGGTGCTGGCGCGGGTCGGCGCCGCGGGGCAGGAATGGAGCGCGGCGGTGCCACCGGCCCTGGTGGAGGACGCGGGCCACCGGGA
>NZ_JBSGXB010000593.1:0-1884 GCF_053609185.1 Streptomyces sp. NPDC054956
CCGCCCCTGATCCGGTGGGCCCCGCGGGGCGGGGGTTCCACCCGCCGACCGGCCAGCAGGGCGATCACGAGCATGGTCACGATGGTCAGGAGCGGCACGGCCAGGAGCCCCACGCGCATTCCCAGAACGAACGACTCGACAAAGGGGTCGTCGCCCAGACCGGGCTGCACCGTCGCCGCGGCCGTCCACCCGAGAAGGGCGGTCAGCAGGTACCTCCGCAGAGAGATGCCCAACCACTTCGCCGTACTCATGAACTCCTCCTCACTTGCAGCTCTTCGTGCAGGTGCCGTTGACCCAGGTCCGCTGCATGATTTCCGGGAAGAAGATGCCGCCGAAGGCATCGGGCGCGTCATAGCCGCTGGTGTGCGCCATGCTGTCCTGTCCGATCCAGCGGGCGCCCTGGCCCTTCCGGTACTGCACGGCTTCCATGTCCGGGTACGCGTTGCCCGAGCGGACCACCGTCACCGAGTCCTTGGTGGCCTTGACCTTCAGATAGTTGTCCACTGCCCCGATCGTCAGCAACGGCTGCACCCCGTGCACGCCCAGGTTGAGCTCGTCCGAGTTGGAATCGCGCGCGCCGTTGATGATGTTGTAGCCGTCGAACGTCCTGTCGGAGTTCATGTTGGCCTTGATCGGCAGGGCGTCGAGGAGCTTGGACCCCACGTCGACCGTCATCGGTGCGCCACCCGTCGCGTACGACGAGATGGTCCGCTTGCCCGGCATGGTGTGGGACGGTGCCACGTGGAAGACGACCTCTCCCGTGGCCGTGTCCCAGAAGAGCACCATCCGGTACGCCGCGACCGGGTCGAGTGTCGGCCCCCGGTTGTCACCCAGGAGCAGGGGGTTTCCGGGAATGAGCTCCATCGCACCATACGTGTGAATGTAGTACCGGATCATGATGATTCCGCGGTCCTCACCGGGGCCCACGTTTATCTTGTTGTAGGTCTTCGACCCCTTGCCCTGGTTGCGGTGCATCGAGTCTTTGGCCTGGTCGTAGACGGTGTTCTTCTCGTAGTGCTCCTTGACCTCGTTCGGGTCCATGTCCTCGATGTGCTTGCCGTTGGTCCAGCCGCCGCCACCGCAGTAGCCGGCGGACCCGCAGCTCTCGAGACCGGTCGGGTCGCTCTGGGTGACCGGACTGTTGTTCGCGTAGCTGTAGCCGTTGAGGGACTGGTGCTGGTCAAGGCTCAGCACGGGGTCGACGCTGATGAACTGGCCGAGGCCCGCGTCGTACTCGCGTGCGCCGATGTGGGTCAGGTTCGTGCCGGTGTCCTCCGGCTTGTCGAGGAACCGCTTGTCCTCGGGCCAGTTGGCGGCCGCCGGTCCGCGTGCGGAGCCGAACGGGGTGGTGTACCGCTTGGACACCGCCTGGGTGTCGTCCGCGGAGACGGCGAGGGAGGACGTTCCGTGGGCGTCGCCGGCCAGGAACGCCAGCTTGGCGGTGCCGGATTCGTTGCTCAGTACCGCGACCTTGGTACTGGCGATGGTGTAGGAGCGGGTGGCCCACTTCGCGGCGGCCTTGAGGTGCACCTCCGTGGCACCGGTGTACAGGACCGTCTCGCCCGTGGAGTCGCGACGGATCAGGAGTTCGCCCTCCGCGTCGTAGATGTAGTCGGTGGCCGTGGCCCCTTCGGTGGTCTTGGTGAGCTTGCCCTCCGCACCCCACGCCAGGGTCTGGGAGGTGGCGCTGCCGGGGGTTTCGGCGCGCTTGGTGGTGTTGCCGATGGCGTCGTAGGTGTACTGCGGGGTGACACCGGTGCAAGTGGCGCCGGTGGTGGTGGCTGCCACGGCGTGCGGGCGGGCCGGGTCGTAGCAGTAGGTACGGGTCGAAGGAGTCCCGGTGTTGGTCTTCTCCGTGGCCCGCTGGCCCGACGCCGTGTAGGT
>NZ_JBSGXB010000594.1:0-1879 GCF_053609185.1 Streptomyces sp. NPDC054956
GCGCAGGGCGGCCGCCCCCTCCGGCGGACCCTCGGCGGCCTCGGCGTCGCCGTCGTACGTGGGCATCGTGAAGTCCCCGATCCGGGCGAGGTCCACGACGGCGCCCGAGCGCTCGACCTGCCCGGCGACGAGGGCGGCGAGCCGGGTGTTCACGGAACCCTCGCGGGAGGACCCCGACAGGACGAGGACCCGCAGCGCGCCGGGTCCGGTGGTGATGTTCAGGTTGTCCGGGTCGGTGGGCCCGGTCGGGTTGCTGGCGTTGGTCGCATCGGTCACGTGCGGGACCGTACGGGACCCCGGGCGCCCGCCCGCGTCGCGGCACACGGGCTGTCACCCGGACGGGGTCAGTTGGCTCCCCAGCCGCCGTCCAGGGGGAGGGAGGAACCGGTGACGTACCCGGTGTGGGGTCCGCAGAGCCAGACGGCGGCGGCCGCGACCTCCTCGGGCTCGATGAGCCGCTTGATCGGCGAACGGGTCAGCAGCACCTCGGAGAGGACGTCGCCCGCGGCGATCCCGTGCGCCGCGGCCTGGTCCTGGATCTGCCCCTCCACCAGCGGGGTGCGGACGTACCCCGGATTGATGCAGTTGCTGGTCACGCCGTACGGGGCACCCTCGATCGCCGCGACCTTGCTCAGCCCCTCCAGCCCGTGCTTGGCCGCGACGTACGCCGATTTGTACGCGCTGGCCCGCAGCCCGTGGACGCTGGAGATGTTGACCACCCGGCCCCACCCGGCGGCGTACATGTGCGGCAGCACCCGGCGCAGCAGCAGGAACGGCGCGGTGACCATCACCTGCTGGATCAGGGCGAACCGCTCGGGCGGGAACTCGGTGATCGGGGCCACGTGCTGGAGTCCGGCGCTGTTGACCAGGATGTCGACGGCTCCGGGCAGCTCCCCGATGGCGGCGGGATCGGCCAGGTCGGCGACGTGGGCGTGGCCGCCGACGAGGCCGGCGACGGCCTCGGCCGCCGCCGCGTCGATGTCGACCACGTGCACCGTGGCCCCCGCCTCGGCCAGGGCCACGGCGCACGCCCGGCCGATGCCGCTGCCGCCGCCCGTCACCAGGGCGACGCGCGACCGCAGCGGCGTGGGGGAAGGAAGTTCGCTCGTCATGGCTCGAAGCGTAGGGAGGGCCCGGTGCGGCGCCCACGGTGTCGCGCTCCATACTCGGCGCCGCCCGTATGGAGCCGATCACCATGGCCGCCACCGGGCCGACACCATGGCCGTCACCGGGGCACCCGGGCCGTCAGGTGCCGAGCGGGCAGCTCGTCAGCAGTGCCCGCGGACCGGCCGCGGGGTCCCGGGGGACGGTGTGGCCGAGCGGCGGCCGCACGCCGCGTCCGATCCAGTCCTCCAGGGCGGTGAAGGCCGCCCGGTGGCAGGGCGTGAGGGGACGCAGCCGGTCGGGGAAGGCGTCGACGAGCGAGTCCACGTGGGTGCCGCCCTCGATGCGGTAGTAGCGCAGCAGCGAGCCCCGGCCCGACCGCCGCACCATGTCGGCGTACACGTCGGAATCCCGGGAGATGGGCAGCAGGACGTCCAGGGTGCCGTGCAGGGTGATCAGGGGTTTGCCGATGCGGCCGGTCAGCGCGGTCTTCGCGACCGCCGCACGGACCTCGGCGGGCCGCTGTCCGTACGCGTAGTCGGCGTCGCAGGCCGGCGTGCCGGGCACGCAGAACGGGGTTCCTGCCTCGGCCGGACCGTCGAAGCCCGGATCGAACTCCTCGCGGTAGATCCGCTGGGTGAGGTCCCAGTAGTACGCGTGGTGGAAGGGCCACAGGAACTCCGACCCGGCCGGGTAGCCGGCGTCGAGCATCCGGGCGTGCGCCTGCTCGGCGTCCGGGCCGCCGGCCGCGTAGCGGGGGTAGGCGGCCAGCGCC
>NZ_JBSGXB010000595.1:0-1863 GCF_053609185.1 Streptomyces sp. NPDC054956
TGCTGTGATGGGTAGGGGAGCGTCGTGTGCCGGGTGAAGCAGCAGCGGAAGCTAGTTGTGGACGGTTCACGAGTGAGAATGCAGGCATGAGTAGCGATACACACGTGAGAAACGTGTGCGCCGATTGACTAAGGGTTCCTGGGTCAAGCTGATCTGCCCAGGGTAAGTCGGGACCTAAGGCGAGGCCGACAGGCGTAGTCGATGGACAACCGGTTGATATTCCGGTACCCGCTTTGAAACGCCCAATATCGAATCAGGCGATGCTAAGTCCGTGAAGCCGTTCCGGACCCTTCGGGGAAAGGAAAGTGGTGGAGCCGACGAACCAGACTTGTAGTAGGTAAGCGATGGGGTGACGCAGGAAGGTAGTCCAGCCCGGGCGGTGGTAGTCCCGGGGTAAGGGTGTAGGCCGAGGGGTAGGCAAATCCGTCCCTCATTAAGGCTGAGACCTGATGCCGAGCCGATTGTGGTGAAGTGGATGATCCTATGCTGTCGAGAAAAGCCTCTAGCGAGTTTCATGGCGGCCCGTACCCTAAACCGACTCAGGTGGTCAGGTAGAGAATACCGAGGCGTTCGGGTGAACTATGGTTAAGGAACTCGGCAAAATGCCCCCGTAACTTCGGGAGAAGGGGGGCCATCACTGGTGATCGGACTTGCTCCGTGAGCTGGGGGTGGCCGCAGAGACCAGCGAGAAGCGACTGTTTACTAAAAACACAGGTCCGTGCGAAGCCGTAAGGCGATGTATACGGACTGACGCCTGCCCGGTGCTGGAACGTTAAGGGGACCGGTTAGTCACATTTCGGTGTGGCGAAGCTGAGAACTTAAGCGCCAGTAAACGGCGGTGGTAACTATAACCATCCTAAGGTAGCGAAATTCCTTGTCGGGTAAGTTCCGACCTGCACGAATGGCGTAACGACTTCTCGACTGTCTCAACCATAGGCCCGGTGAAATTGCACTACGAGTAAAGATGCTCGTTTCGCGCAGCAGGACGGAAAGACCCCGGGACCTTTACTATAGTTTGATATTGGTGTTCGGTTCGGCTTGTGTAGGATAGGTGGGAGACTTTGAAGCCCCAACGCCAGTTGGGGTGGAGTCGTCGTTGAAATACCACTCTGGTCGTGCTGGATGTCTAACCTCGGTCCGTGATCCGGATCAGGGACAGTGTCTGATGGGTAGTTTAACTGGGGCGGTTGCCTCCCAAAGGGTAACGGAGGCGCCCAAAGGTTCCCTCAGCCTGGTTGGCAATCAGGTGTTGAGTGTAAGTGCACAAGGGAGCTTGACTGTGAGACCGACGGGTCGAGCAGGGACGAAAGTCGGGACTAGTGATCCGGCGGTGGCTTGTGGAAGCGCCGTCGCTCAACGGATAAAAGGTACCCCGGGGATAACAGGCTGATCTTCCCCAAGAGTCCATATCGACGGGATGGTTTGGCACCTCGATGTCGGCTCGTCGCATCCTGGGGCTGGAGTCGGTCCCAAGGGTTGGGCTGTTCGCCCATTAAAGCGGTACGCGAGCTGGGTTTAGAACGTCGTGAGACAGTTCGGTCCCTATCCGCTGTGCGCGTAGGAATATTGAGAAGGGCTGTCCCTAGTACGAGAGGACCGGGACGGACGAACCTCTGGTGTGCCAGTTGTCCTGCCAAGGGCATGGCTGGTTGGCTACGTTCGGGAGGGATAACCGCTGAAAGCATCTAAGCGGGAAGCCTGCTTCAAGATGAGTATTCCCACCTCCTTGAGAGGGTAAGGCTCCCAGTAGACGACTGGGTTGATAGGCCAGATGTGGAAGCCCGGTAACGGGTGGAGCTGACTGGTACTAATAGGCCGAGGGCTTGTCCTCAGTTGCTCGCGTCCACTGTGTTAGTTCTGAAG
>NZ_JBSGXB010000596.1:0-1861 GCF_053609185.1 Streptomyces sp. NPDC054956
TCCCTGGAGGGAGACGCGGCCGCCGCCGTACGGATGGAACGGGGGCTCGACCCGGCGGGTCAGGCACCCATCGCGTGCAGGCCGCCGTCCACGTGGACGATCTCGCCGGTGGTCTTCGGGAACCAGTCCGACAGGAGCGCGACGACGCCCTTGCCCGCGGGCTCCGGGTCCGCCATGTCCCACTCCATCGGGGAGCGGTGGTTCCAGACGTCCGCCAGCTCGCTGAAGCCCGGGATGGACTTCGCGGCCATCGAGCCGAGCGGACCGGCCGAGACCAGGTTGCAGCGGATGTTCTCCTTGCCCAGGTCGCGGGCGAGGTAACGGCTCGTGGCCTCCAGGGCGGCCTTGGCCGGGCCCATCCAGTCGTACTGCGGCCAGGCGAACTGCGCGTCGAAGGTGAGGCCGACGACGGCCGCGCCCTCCTCCGCGAAGAGCGGCTTGCAGGCCATGGTCAGCGACTTCAGCGAGAACGCCGAGACGTGCATGGCCGTGGCGACCGATTCGAACGGGGTGTTGAGGAAGTTGCCGCCCAGCGCGTCCTGCGGCGCGAAGCCGATGGAGTGGACGACGCCGTCCAGGCCGCCGAGCTCCTCGCGGACGAGGCCCTCCAGCCGGGCCAGGTGCTCGTCGTTGGTGACGTCGAGCTCGATCACCTTGACCGGCTTGGGCAGCTTCTTGGCGATGCGCTCGGTCAGCGTCGGGCGCGGCCACGCCGTGAGGATGACCTCGGCGCCCTGCTCCTGGGCCAGCCGGGCGGTGTGGAAGGCGATGGACGACTCCATCAGCACCCCGGTGATGAGGATGCGCTTGCCGTCGAGAATTCCGCTCATGGTGATCAGTGACCCATGCCCAATCCGCCGTCAACGGGAATGACGGCTCCTGTGATGTACGCGGCGTTGTCGGACGCCAGGAAGCTGACCGCGGCCGCGATCTCCTCGGGCTGCGCGTAGCGGCCCAGGGGCACCTGGCCGACGATGCCGGCGCGCTGCTCGTCGGTGAGCACCTTCGTCATGTCGGTGTCCACGAAGCCCGGGGCGACGACGTTGAAGGTGATGTTGCGGGAGCCCAGCTCACGGGCGAGGGAGCGGGCGAAGCCCACCAGCGCGGCCTTGGAGGCGGCGTAGTTGGCCTGGCCGGCCGAACCGAGCAGTCCGACGACCGAGGAGATCAGGACGACGCGGCCCTTCTTGGCGCGGAGCATGCCGCGGTTCGCGCGCTTGACCACGCGGAAGGTGCCGGTGAGGTTGGTGTCGACGACCGAGGAGAAGTCCTCCTCGGACATGCGCATCAGCAGCGTGTCCTTGGTGATCCCCGCGTTGGCGACCAGGACCTCCACGTTGCCGTGGGCGTCCTCGATCTCCTTGTACGCCTGGTCGACCTGCTCGGAGTCGGTGATGTCGCAGCGAACCGCCAGCACGCCCAGGGCCGTGAGCTCCGCCGGGGGCTCACCCGACCGGTACGTGATCGCGACCTTGTCGCCGGCCTCCGCGAAGGCTCGGGCGATTGCGAGGCCGATGCCCCGGTTTCCTCCGGTGACGAGAACCGAGCGGCTCAACGGATCACCCTTTCGACTAGAGGTCTGAATACCAAAAACCTATAGGTCATGAACCTCGTACGGAGAATCGGGCTCCGACAGCGCCTCGGTACGGGCTCTGTCGAGTCCCTACAGAAAGATGTAGGCACGGCAACCCGCGGCGCGACATGATCGTGCCATCTGCCCCGACTCCGGGAGGACCTCCGTGCCCCATTCCATCGACGCGGCCTTCACCGCGCTGCCCTTGCGGGCGCTCGCCGACTTCAGCGCGCGGCTGCACGCCTCCGTCTGCGAGGAGCACGAGGACTCCGCCCTGCTCGCCGACCA
>NZ_JBSGXB010000598.1:0-1843 GCF_053609185.1 Streptomyces sp. NPDC054956
GACCAGGCCCGCGGGGACCCATCCGTAGAGGATGAGGATCGCTCCACGCCCGGCCGGCACCGGCCGGCGCCGTCAGCCGACGCGCGTCAGCTTCTTGCCGATGCCCGGCGCCACGAGGTCGCTCTGCAGCGCCACCGGCACCTTGACCTGGCTGGCGCCCGATCCGACGGTCAGCACACCGATCTCCGAGCCCGCCTTCGCGGTCATCGGGACCTTGGCGGCGCCGTCACCCAGCTTGACCTCCACGGTGACCGACGGCCAGCCGATGGCCTCCACGTCCGCGGTGGCCACGACCGGGACGCGGCCGCCGAGCCCGTCGTCCACGTAACCGACGACCTCGTCCTTCTTGACGATGTTCGCGGCCGTCAGCGCCTTCTGCGTGGCCAGCATGACGTCCTTGCTGGCCTGGATCGCGGTGCCGAGGATCGGCACGCCGTGCTGGCCGAGGACCGCGCCGACGATCAGCTGGTTGGTCTTGCCGACCTTCTTCTCGGCGGCGAAGAGCAGGTTGCCGCCCGCCTTCGTGGTGGAGCCGGTCTTGATGCCGAGCGAGCCGTTGAACGGAACGAGGTCGTTGTAGTTCCGCCACTGCTTGCCGGAGGGGTCGGTCCAGTTCGGCAGCTTGGTGATCGCGATCAGCTCGGGCATCTCGACGATCTTGAGGCCGAGCTTGACCTGGTCCTCGGCGGTGCTGACCGTGGTCGCGTCCAGGCCCGAGGGGTCCGTGTACGTGGTGTTGGTCATGCCGAGTTCCTTGGCGGTGTCGTTCATCTTCTTGACGAACGCCTCCTGCCCGCCCGCGCCGCCGTCCCAGCGCGCGAGGAGCCGCGCGACGTTGTTGGCGGAGGGGATCATGATCGCGGCGAGGGCGTCGTACTGCGAGATCTTGTCGCCCTCCTTCAGCGTGTTGACCGTGGACTCGCCCTCGGTCTCCTTCTTGCCGTCGTCGACCGCCGTCTTGTCGACGGGGATCATCTGGCCCTTCTCCCCCTTCTTCATGGGGAAGTCCTTGAGGACGACGTAAGCCGTCATGGCCTTCGCGACACTGCCGATCGCGACGGGCTTCTGCTCGCCGAAGGTGCCGACGGGACCGAGACCGGCCGCAGCCACGTAGGCCTGGCCCTCCTTCGGCCACGGCAGCGAGGGCGCCGCGCCGTCGAAGGTGTACGAGCTCTTCGCGGTCATCTTGAGCGCCGGCTCGGGCAGCGGACGCACGAGCTGCACGACGGCGAGCACGACCGCGAGGAGCACCAGGATCGGCGCGTAGATCTTGACCCGCCGCACGGCGGTCCGGGTCGGGCTCGGCGGCGGGGGCGGGTTGTTGGTGAGGTCCGCCAGCATGTCGAGCGGCGGCTTGGGCGGCAGCGGCTGCTGCATGGTCCGCTCGGGCGACTGCCCGGCGCCCCGCACGGTCGCCTCCGGGTCCGGCACGGGCGCCGGAGCCGGCTTCGCAGCCTCGGGACGCACCCCGGGCCCGGCGGGCGACGCCGTCTTGGGCGCCTGCACGTCATCGGTCCGCAGCGGTACGAAGGTGCTCGCGCGCTCCCCGCCGACGGCGTGCGGCGGCACCGGCCGGGAGGCCCCGGGCCGGACGGCCCGGAACACGGCGGTCCGCTCGCTGTCGGCGGGCTCGCCGGAGGCGGGGGCGGTGGTGCCGGGTGCGGCGGTGCCGGGCTCGGCGGCCGGGGTGGCGGGCTTCACCTTGCGGAAGACGGCGGTGCGCTCGCTGTCGGCGGGCTCGTCCGCGGCGGGCCGCACCGGGGCTCCGGCGTCCGTACGCGCGGCGGAGCCGCCGCCGTCGCGCCCGGAAGCGGAACCGTCGGCCGGAAGCTTCACGGCACGG
>NZ_JBSGXB010000599.1:0-1831 GCF_053609185.1 Streptomyces sp. NPDC054956
GACCACCGCCAGAGCCTCACCGGCGCGTACTCCGTCGAGACGTGGTTCAGGACGAACACCGCGCGCGGCGGCGAGCTGGTCGGCTTCGGCTCCCGCACCGGCCGGAGCGACAAGCGCGTCCACCTGACCGACGAGGGCCGGATCGTCTTCGCCACCGGGCCCGGCGCCGGGGGCGCGCAGACCCTCACCACCGGCCTGCTCGACAGGTACGACGACGACAAGTGGCACCACGTCGTCGCCACGCAGGGCCCCGCCGGCGCGGCGTTGTACGTGGACGGCCGGCCAACGGGCACCGGGCCCGCCACGGGAGCCGTCGCGGGCGCCCAGCCGTCCGAGGGGTTCTGGCACGTCGGCGGCGACCACCTCGCCGGCCTGATCGACGAGACGGCCGTCTACCCGAAGGCCCTGACCCAGGCCCAGGTCAAGAACCACTTCGACCTGGCCAAGGCGCCCTCCGACACCGTCTCGAAGGTCACCACGACCGAGGACACGTACATCGACCAGGGCTCGCCCGGCACCGCCCACGGCACGGCGGGCTCGCTCGCGGTGCGCGGCACCCCGGCCCACGAGACGTACCTGCGCTTCGACATCCCGGCCGCCCCCGCCGGGCAGGTGCTGAAGTCGGCCTCGCTGCAGATCGAGACCTCGACCGCGGCGGGCGCCGGCACCACCGACACCGTCTCCGTGGTGCCGGTCACCGGTACCTGGAGCGGGGCCGGCACCACCTTCAAGACCAAGCCCACCCTCGGCCGGACCCCGCTGGGCACCCTGGCGGGCGTACCGGACGGCTCGGCCGTCCACACCGTGCGGCTGGACACGGCGACGCTCTCCTCGGTCCTGGGCACCAACTACGGTCTGGGCCTGACGAGCACGGGCACCGATCCGCTGTGGATCTGGTCCTCGGAGGCGGCCGCCTCGGACGCGGCGCCGCAACTGGTCCTCACCTTCGGCGCGAAGTAGCCCCGCACACCCCTCACATACGTACGGGAGCCACCCCCCATGTACCGACGCTCCGCAACGGCCGCCGTCCTGCTGGCCGCCGCCCTGACCCTGACCGCCTGCGGTCAGGGCGGGGAGGGCAGGGCCGACGCCCCGGCCGCGAAGCCCAAGCCGCCGGCCGAGTCGCCGGTCGCCGACCCGGCGGACGCCTCCGCGCCGCCCCCGACGGACGGCAAGCCGGCCGGCCCCGTCCTGCCGGACGCGAAGCTGACCCCCAGGACCGGCAGCTTCACCGAGACGGAGAAGAGGTACCTGAGCGGCCGGGTCCCCGAGAAGCAGGACCCGGCGGCGGTCCTGCAGAGCGGCCACGAATCCTGCCGGCGGGTGGAACGCACCGCGAAGCGCGATGCGGACGCGGCGGTCGGCGCCGTCGTGGCGGGGGAGATCCCGGGGGCGAAGGAAGCGATCACCTACCTGTGCCCGGAGCAGAAGCCGGTCCTCGCGGCTGCGGAGCAGGGCTTTGGCGACGGCACGAAGCGGGGGCCGGCGGCGGGTACGTACCGGGCGCTGACGCGGAGCACGACGTGCACGTGGGAGGCCCGGGGCAAGGCCGGCGCCACCCTGGCCTCGGGCCCGCCGGCCCCCGTCGAGCCCGGCGCCAGGATCACGGCCACGATCCCGCCGGGCTCGACGGAGTTCGTCTCGAGCGGCTGCTACGCCTGGGTTCCCCTTTCTTGACGCGGCCCTCGCACGGCTCTCCTTCTCAACGCGTCCCTCGCGCCGCTCAGCGCCGGCGCGCTTCCCGGGCTTCGGCCCGCTGCGCCGGACTCCGTCCGGCGGGGGCTGGTCGGGGGTGCCGCCACGGCCGTCCCGGCGGGGGCCCGGTGGGCGG
>NZ_JBSGXB010000600.1:0-1821 GCF_053609185.1 Streptomyces sp. NPDC054956
AGGATGCCCGCGTCGTCGCGGCCCAGGGCCCGCCAGCCCCCGCGCGTGTGGGCGGCGAAGGCGGCCCGTACGGAGATGCGGTGGGCGGGCGTGCGGTGGAAGGCGGCCGCGCGGACGGTGCCCCAGGGGTCGAGCGGCGTGACGGGGGCGTCGGAGCCGAAGGCGAGCGGGACCCCGGCCTTGAGCATGGCCGCGTAGGGGTTGAGGGTGCGGGCGCGCTCGACGCCGAGCCGGTCGGCGTACATGCCCTCCTCGCCGCCCCACAGCGCGTCGAAGGCCGGCTGCACCGAGGCGGTGAGGCCGAGCTCCGCGAAGGCGGCGATGGTGTCCGGGGTCATCATCTCGGCGTGCTCGACGCGGTGCCGGGCGGCGCGGACCCGGCCGAGGCCGACCTTGTCCGCGGCGGCCCTGACCCCCTCGACGACGGCGGTGATCGCGGCGTCTCCGATGGCGTGGAAGCCCGCCTGGAGGCCCGCCTCGGTGCACGCGGCGACGTGGTCGGCGACGATCCGGGCGTCGAGGTAGTCCGTGCCCGTGTGCCCGGCGTCCGCGTACGGGGAGTGCAGGCAGGCGGTGTGCGAACCGAGGGCGCCGTCGACGAAGAGGTCGCCCGCGGCCCCGACGGCGCCGAGCTCCTTGACCATGCCGAGGTCGCGGTCGGCCCAGTAACCGAAGACGCGGGGGCCGGGGTGACTGCGCGCCAGGTCCAGCAGCGCCGCGAAGTCCTCCGGGGAGGAGATCTCGGGGCCGCCGCACTCGTGGACGGAGCCGATGCCGAGCGAGGCGGCCCGGTCCAGGGCGGCCCGCTGGGCCTCGGCGCGCTGGGCCGGGGTGAGGGCGTCGAGCGCGGCGCGGCGTACGGCGTGGTGGGCGTCGCGGGTCAACGGCTCGTCGGGGGCCGCCTCCACGCCGGGTACGAGCCGGAGCAGGGCGGTGGTGACCACCGCGGAGTGCGCGTCGATGCGGCTGAGGTAGAGCGGCCGGCCGTCGGCGGCTTCGTCGAGCTCGCTCCGCAGCGGGGCGCGCCGCTCGGGCCAGCGGGAGGCGTCCCAGCCGTGGCCGAGGAGCACCCGGTCGGCGGGGCGGCTCCTCGCGTACGCGCGCACGCGCTCGAGGGCTTCGGGGAGGGAAGCGGCCGTGGCCAGGTCCAGCCCGGTGAGAGCCAGGCCGGCGGAGGTGGTGTGGACGTGGGCGTCGGTGAAGGCGGGGGTGACCAGCGCGCCGCCGAGGTCGACGACCTCGTCCACGCCCTGGGCGAAGGCGTCGGCCGCGCCTTCGGAGCCGACCCAGGCGATGTGGCCGCGCTCGACCACCATCGCGGTGGCGAAGGGGTCGGCGGGGCTGTGGACCTCGCCGCCGCGCAGGAGGACGGTTCGGTGGTCCACGGTTCCGGCGTCTGCGGCGGAGCCGGCGATGCGGTCTGTCATACGAGAAGTCTCCCCTGTCTCCCCCACTGCCCGCGCCGCACCCCCGACGGGCCGGGCCTTCTTGACGCGCTGTGTCCGGCGGGGCCTGGACGGGGCCGTCTCGCGCGGGTCCTAGCGGTGCCCGGGCGGGGGCAGCCCCGTGCGGGGCCTGGCGGTGCCCGGGCGGGGGCCGTCCTGGGCCGGGCCCGGCGGGGCCTGGGCGGGGGTCACCCGGCGGTGTCTCGGCCGGGGCCGTCCTGCGCAGGGCCCGGCGGGGGGGCGCCCGGCGCTGTGTCTGGGCGGGGGCCGCCCCGTGCGGGGCCCGGCGGTGCCCGGGCGGGGGCCGTCCTGGGCCGGGCCCGGCGGGCGGGTGCGGGTGGTTGGCCCTGCGGGGCGGAGTCCCCTACCCGCCCTT
>NZ_JBSGXB010000601.1:0-1807 GCF_053609185.1 Streptomyces sp. NPDC054956
CGTCGTACGCGGCCGCGACCCAGTCGTCCTGCTGCTGGAGCCCGGGGTAGGAGCCGCCGTTGACCCATGCGGCGTAGTCCCCGGCGCTCAGCTCTCCGCCGTTCGCGCGCTCCCGCCGCAGGCCCAGATCGTGGGCCAGGCCGAGGACCGCGGAGTCGGTGGAGCTGATGAACGCCCCGCCGTGCTCGTGGACGGCGCCGCCCGAGAAGAAACCGCGCAGGGACCAGCAGCGGCCCCCGATGCGGGTGGCGTCCGCCTCGTAGACCGTCGTGGCGAGCGGGCTGGCCCGGTTCCACAGGCGGTGCGCGCAGCGCAGTCCCGCGAGTCCCGCGCCGACGATCACGATGCGCGGGGCGGCGGGGCCGGTGGCGGCCGAAGCGCCGCGCGGGGAGAGGAGGCCGCCGGGCAGGGCCGCGGCGACGGCCATCGCACCCGCCGCGCCCAGTACTCGGCGGCGGCTCGGCACGCGGGCGGGGGAGTCCTGTTCGGCGGTGCGGCGGGCGTGTGCGCGCCGGGTGTTCTCGACGGTCTCGCCGACGACCTCGGCGACGGGCATGCCCCGGCGGCGGGCTTCGGCGTGTACGGAGAAGGCGAGGCGCAGCGGGTCTGGGATGCCGGCGCGATTGGCCGACTGGTGCACGTGGTGCATGAGATCCCTCTTCTCGGAATCCTGCGGAGACGGCATGGACTCGGGCTGAGGGGGAGTGAACCGGTGGCGCAACGCCGTTGTCAACGATGTTGCGCCACTTTGTGCGTGCGGGATCGGGGAAGGGGGCGGGCCGGGCCGGGGCGGGCCGGGCCGGCTACGCGTCGCGCAGCGCCGCGGCCCGGGTCTCGATCGCGGTGATCAGCGCCTCGACCCTGGTCCGGAAGATCTCCTCGTCCGTCACCTCGGCCAACTGGGCGCTCAGTCGGGTGATGTTGGGGAATCCCTCGGGGTCCACCAGGCGGTACTCGCGGTTCCAGGAGGACTCGTCGGCGGCCCGGATGTCCGGGTCGAACAGCAGGTAGGCGGCGCGCTGGCCGACGTAGGCGAGGAGGGAGTCGCCGACCATCCGGTAGTGGACGGCCGCCTCGGCCCCTTCGAGCCCCGCCTCGGTGACCGCGCCGAGGATCAGCTCGACGACGCGGAACTCGTTGGGCCTGCGGGTGGTCCGGCTGGCCATGGTCGAGCCGACCACCGGGTACCTGAGGGCGACTTCGAGGGAGCCGTCGGCGAGCGCGCGCAGCCGGTCCTTCCAGTCGAGGCCGTCGGGGATGCTGTCGAGCACCTCGCCGAGCGTGCGGTCGGCGACGGAGAGCAGCAGCTCGTCCTTGTCGCGGAAGTGCCGGTAGATCGCGGTCGGGTCGGCGCCGAGCTCCTCGCCGAGCCGTCGGACGGTGAAGGCGTCCTCGCTGCCGCGGGCCGCGATGCGCAGGCTCGCTTCGATGATCGCGTCGGGTGTGAGCTGGCTGCCCGCGCGCTTGGACCGGGCGGGTGTCTCGGATGACTTCGGCATGGTGGGGCCAGTGTATCGATTTGGAACAGAGGGAGCGCAACACCGTTGACAACATTGTTGCGCTCCCGTTCACTCCTCCTCAACGAACAAGCCGTGCGGGTATGTCCCGCCGAGCCGGAGGATGCGTCGATGGGCAGCGACAGGCAGCGGACGAAGCAGCGTGCAGACACCGTCTTCGTAGGGGGGCGGGTGTTCACCGGGACCTCGGCCGCCCCGATCGACGCCGCCGTCGCCGTGGGAGGCGGCCGGATCATCGCCGTCGCCGACGCGGCCACCGTGCGCTCCCTCGCGGACGCGGACACCGAGGT
>NZ_JBSGXB010000602.1:0-1804 GCF_053609185.1 Streptomyces sp. NPDC054956
GAGACCTGAGGAACGACGAAGGGCCCCACCGCAAGCGGTGGGGCCCTTCAACGTATTGCCCGGTGAGAGCAATGGCGGAGGATACGAGATTCGAACTCGTGAGGGGTTGCCCCCAACACGCTTTCCAAGCGTGCGCCCTAGGCCACTAGGCGAATCCTCCGCGGCAAACAATACAAGACGTTCAGGGGTGCTCGCGAACGTGATCGTCCGGCGGCGGTCCCGCGATCGTCCCGGGATCGTCCAGCCGTGACCTCGATGGGGTCCGGCTCGATTCCGGGGGGCTTCATCCGCTAGGGTGGGGCCAGCCCCTCACGTGGCGCTATCTCACCCAACTCCCCCAGGGCCGGAAGGCAGCAAGGGTAAGTGGGCTCTGGCGGGTGCGTGGGGGGCGCTTTGCGTTCCCGGCCGGGTCCTGAGCCGGTCGAGGGCCGCCGTTGTCGGCGGGCCCGGATAACCTCGTAGACGTGTCGTCCCTTGCGCTGTACCGCCGCTACCGCCCCGAGTCGTTCGCCGAGGTCATCGGACAGGAGCATGTCACTGCCCCGCTGATGCAGGCCCTGCGCAACAACCGGGTCAATCACGCGTACCTGTTCAGCGGGCCGCGCGGATGTGGAAAGACCACCAGCGCGCGCATCCTCGCCCGCTGCCTGAACTGTGAGCAGGGCCCCACGCCGACCCCCTGCGGGGAGTGCCAGTCCTGCAAGGACCTCGCGCGCAACGGGCCGGGTTCCATCGACGTCATCGAGATCGACGCGGCCTCGCACGGTGGTGTGGACGACGCCCGTGACCTGCGCGAGAAGGCCTTCTTCGGGCCCGCCTCCAGCCGGTACAAGATCTACATCATCGACGAGGCGCACATGGTCACCTCGGCGGGCTTCAACGCCCTGCTGAAGGTGGTCGAGGAGCCGCCGGAGCACCTCAAGTTCATCTTCGCCACGACCGAGCCCGAGAAGGTCATCGGGACCATCCGGTCCAGGACGCACCACTATCCGTTCCGGCTCGTGCCCCCCGGCACCCTGCGCGACTACCTCGGCGAGGTCTGCGGCCGCGAGGGCGCCCACATCGAGGACGGCGTGCTGCCCCTCGTCGTGCGCGCCGGCGCCGGATCCGTCCGTGACTCCATGTCGGTCATGGACCAGCTGCTGGCCGGCGCCGCCGACCAGGGTGTGACGTACGCCATGGCCACCTCGCTCCTCGGCTACACGGACGGCTCCCTGCTGGACGCCGTCGTGGACGCCTTCGCCGCCGGGGACGGCGCCGCCGCCTTCGAGATCGTCGACCGGGTGGTGGAGGGCGGCAACGACCCGCGCCGCTTCGTCGCCGACCTGCTGGAGCGGCTGCGCGACCTGGTGATCCTGGCCGCCGTCCCGGACGCCGGGGAGAAGGGGCTCATCGACGCCCCGGCCGATGTCGTCCAGCGGATGACCGACCAGGCCTCCGTCTTCGGGGCCGCCGAACTGTCCCGGGCCGCCGATCTGGTCAACACGGGGCTCACGGAGATGCGCGGCGCGACCTCGCCCCGGCTGCAGCTGGAGCTGATCTGCGCCCGCGTGCTGCTGCCCGCCGCCTTCGACGACGAGCGTTCCGTGCAGGCGCGGCTCGACCGCCTGGAGCGCGGTGGCGCGGCCGCCGCCGCTGCCTCCTTCGCCGCCGCCCCCGCCATGGGATACGTACCCGGGCCGGAGGCGCACGCCATGGCCCCCGCGGTCGTACGGGCGCCCGCGCAGTCCGCGCCGGTCCCGGCCCCCGTGGCTCCGCCCCAGCCGGTGGTCCCGGCCGCCGCCCAGGCCCCGGCCCCGAAGGC
>NZ_JBSGXB010000603.1:0-1782 GCF_053609185.1 Streptomyces sp. NPDC054956
TCCCCTCCGGCCCACCTGGCCATCCCTGGGAGAGCGCAGGCCATCGTGTTCGATTTTCTTGATTCCGGGCAGTACGACCTGCTCGGAGCCTTCTGGGTGACGGTTCAGCTCACCCTCTACTCGGCCGTCGGGTCCCTGGTCTGGGGCACCGTCCTGGCCGGGATGCGGGTCAGCCCGGTCCCGCTGATGCGGGGCTTCGGCACCGCGTACGTCAACCTCGTGCGCAACACCCCGCTGACCCTGCTGATCATCGCCTGTTCGCTGGGCCTCAACCAGACCCTCGGCGTCACGCTCGGCGGCGGCACCTTCAAGGACATCGGCTTCCGGCTCGCGGTCCTGGGTCTGACGGCCTACACGGGCACCTTCGTGTGCGAGGCGCTGCGCTCCGGCATCAACACGGTGCCCGTGGGCCAGGCCGAGGCGGCCCGCGCGCTGGGCCTGAGCTTCCTCCAGGTGCTCACCCTGATCGTGCTCCCCCAGGCCTTCCGGGCGGTCGTCGCCCCGCTCGCCAACGTACTGATCGCCCTCACCAAGAACACCACGGTGGCGGCGACCATCGGCGTGGCCGAAGCGGCCCTGCTGATGAAGGAAATGAACGAGAACGAGGCCGCGCCCTTCGCCGTCTTCGGGGTCTTCGCCCTCGGCTTCGTCCTCCTGACCCTGCCCACCGGCCTGCTGCTGGGCTGGGTGGCCAAGCGAGTGGCGGTGAAGCGATGACCTCCGTGCTGTACGACACCCCCGGCCCCAAGGCCAAGGCACGCAACTGGATCTACACCGGCATCTTCCTCGTGGCGCTCGCGGCCCTCCTGTGGTGGGTGCTGACCTCCCTGGCGGACAAGAACCAGCTCGACGCCGCCAAGTGGAGCCCCTTCTTCACCGACGGCAAGGTCTGGACGACGTTCCTGCTGCCCGGCCTGGGCGAGACCCTGCGGGCCGGCGCCATCGCCATGGTGATCGCCCTGCCGCTGGGCGCCCTGCTCGGCATCGGACGGCTCTCCGACCACGCGTGGGTGCGGGCTGCCGTGGGCACGTGGGTCGAGTTCTTCCGGGCCATCCCGGTACTGATGCTGATGATCTTCGGCTCCTCGTTCTACGTGCAGTTCACCTCCGTCGCCTCCGACATCCGGCCCCTGTACGCGGTGATCACCGGTCTCGTCCTGTACAACTCCGCGGTCATCGGCGAGATCGTCCGGGCCGGAGTCCAGTCGCTCCCCAGCGGCCAGACCGACGCCGCGAAGGCGATCGGCATGCGCAAGGGCCAGACCATGACGTACGTCCTGCTCCCGCAGGCGGTCACGGCGATGCTGCCGGCACTGGTCAGCCAGCTCGTGGTGATCCTCAAGGACACCGCGCTCGGCGGCGCTCTGCTGGGCCTGGCCGAACTGCTGTCGATGAACCGGCAGATCTCGGCGAACTACAGCAACACCATCGCGGCCCTCGTCGTGATCGCGGTCCTGTACATCGCGGTGAACTTCGCCATCACCACCTTCGCCTCCTGGCTCGAAGGACGGCTGCGGAAGTCGAAGCGGACCACCGACGCGATCGTTCCGGTGACCCAGTTCGACGCGGGCGCGGGCGGCGGCGCGGGCGCCGGCGGCACCATCTGATCGGACGTCCGGGAGGGCATCGGACATGTGGTCGGATCGCCCTCCGGCACCGGGCCTGACAGGCGGTCAGTACACTGGCGGGACACGTGTGGTGGGGGGGGTGGGCTACGCCCCCCCCCGCGGCCATGTGCGGGCCCGCGGCCCGTGACCGCGGCCCCCCCCCGGGGGTTGGTAC
>NZ_JBSGXB010000604.1:0-1771 GCF_053609185.1 Streptomyces sp. NPDC054956
GGGCGGATTCCCTCAGCAGCTCGGCGGCGACGCCGGAGGGGCTGCCCGGGAGGCTGACCTCGTCGCGGTAGACCGGTCCGACGGCCTGGCGCCCCAGGAACGCCACGACGGCCAGGGCCAGCCAGGCGGTGATCACCCACAGGGGACGCCGGGCGGAGAACGCGCCCAGCCGGTGCAGGCGGGAGAGCCGCGCGGGTGCGGCGGCTTCGACGGTGGCGGGAGGGGGCATGGGGGCTCCAGGAAAAGTGTCAGGGCTGACAGAATGTATCCGTCAAACTGTCAGTCCTGTCAATTGGCGGAGCTGCCAATTGACACGGGTGACGCCTTGCTGGATGGTGGTGCCGTGATCACCGGAACCGAGCCCCCCGAGCCCCCGGGGCTGCGCGAGCGCAAGAAGGAGGCGACCCGCCGCGACCTGCGCGAGGCCGCCGCCCGGCTCTTCGCGGAGCGGGGCTTCATGGGGACGACGGTCGCGGAGATCGCGGCCGAGGTGAACGTCTCCGAGCGCACCTTCTTCCGCTACTTCGAGAGCAAGGAAGACGTCCTGCTGCCCGACAGCAGCGAGCTGTTCGGCCGGATCGAGCTCGCCCTCGTCGCCCGCCCGGAGCACGAGGGCCCGCTGGAAGCCGCGTGCGGGGCGGTCCTGGACACCGTGGTCTACTTCGCCACCAGCAGCCTGACCGCCCTCACCCACCCCTTCGACGAGGTCGGCGAGCGCGCGAGGGCGCGACTGGTCCAGCAGTTCGCCGATTTCGAGGGACGGTTCGCCGACCTCGTCCAGCGGCGGCTGCCGGAGGGCACGCCCGACGCCGACCTCCAGGCCGCCGTGATCGCCAACTCCGTGCTCGCCGCCGGCCGCGCGGTCCTGCAGACCCAGCGCAGGCGCAGGAGCGCGGGGATCGCCGTGGAACCGGGCACGCTCCTGCCCCAGGCCTTCGCCCTACTCACCCGGATCGGAACCACCGCACCGTGATACGCCGCCGCACCATCCTGATCACCTCGGCCAGCGCGCTCACCCTCGCCGTGGCGGCCGCGGCCGCCGCCGACGTCTACGTGGAGGGCAAGGTCGAGCGGCGGGTCTCCGAGGCCGTCGCCTGCCGCCTGGACACCGACAAGGCCGTGGACGTCGAACTCGACGGCGCCCTCGCCGGCCTCGGCGCGCTCACCGGCACGGTCGGCACGGTCCACGTCAGCGCCGGGAAGGTGCGCCACGAGGGCACCGAAGTGGACTTCGCCGCGACGCTGCGCGGCGTCTCCACCGACGGGCACATCGACGGCGGCAGCGCCACGGCGACCGTGGCCTACGGACAACTGGCGGCGAAGCTGGGCGCGGAGGGCGAGGGGATGAAGGTGGGCGCCGCCGGTGGCCGCCTCACCGTCAGCGGGGGAGCGGGCGGCCTGCCCGTGACGGTGGTGACCGACCTGTCCACCAGCGGGAACAGCGTCACCATCACCCCCGCGACGGTCAGTCTGTTCGGACGCCAGGTGCCGGTGGGGGCCCTGTCCGGTATTCCCGGCGCCGATCGGTTCGCCGACAAACTGGAGCCGCGCACCGTCGAGCTCCCCGGCCTCCCCGAGGGCGCCCGCCTGACCGGCGCCCGCGCGGACGCCGCAGGCCTCGTACTCGACTTCGCGCTCTCACCGGGCACCACGTCGGCCCGTGCCGCCTCGGGCTGCGCCACGACCTGACGGGGCCGGGGCGCGTGGTGGCCCGGCGGGTTCCGGGATGCGCCGCGTTCCGGCCGGTGTCATGGGCCGGGGGAGACCTGCT
>NZ_JBSGXB010000605.1:0-1771 GCF_053609185.1 Streptomyces sp. NPDC054956
GGGCGCAGCCCCGGGGGTCCGGGGCGCAGCCCCAAGCGGGTCCGGGCGCAGCCCCAAGCGGGTCCGGGCGCAGCCCGGGGAACGGGGGAAGGGCGGGTAGGGGACACGCCCCGCAGGGCCCAGCACCCGCACCCGCACCCGCACCCGCGAGCCTCAGCCGAGGCTGAACGCCCCCTCCGGCGGCTCGGGCGAAGCCACCGCCTCGGCGTCGCGAACCACCACCGCCCCCCGCAGAAGCCGCGCCAGCCCCGCCCCCGCCTCGACCCGCGAGGGAAACGCGTCGGAGGCACACGCACGCGAAAGCCCCGCGACGGGCAACCCACCGTCCGAAGCCAAGAGCACCGCGTTCCCGAACCGCCGCCCCCGCAGCACCCCCGGCTCCGCGATCAGCGCCAGCTCCCCGAACGCCGCCCCGAAGTTCGCCAGCTGCCCCCGCAGGAAGTCGAACGGCGCCCCGTCGGCGAGGTTCGCCACGTACACGCCGCCGGGCCGCAGCACCCGCGCCACCTCCCGCGCGTACTCCACGGAGGTCAGCGAGGCCGGCACCCGCGAGCCGCCGAAGACGTCCCCCACCACCACGTCCGCGCTCGCGTCCGGCGCCGCCGCCAGCCAGTCCCGCGCGTCGGCGACGTGCACGGTGATCCCGCTGCCCGCCGCCACCGGCAGGAACTCCTCGACCAGCGCCACGAGCCCGCCGTCGAACTCGACCACGTCCTGCCGGGACCCGGGCCGGGTCCGCGCCGCGTACCGCGGCAGCGTCAGCGCGCCGCCGCCCAGGTGCAGCAGGTCCAGCCCCGCCCCCGGCTCGCCCACGCGGTCCAGTACGTGCGCGAGGCGGCGTACGTACTCGAACTCCAGGTGCTCCGGGTCGTCGAGGTCCACGTAGGACTGCGGGGCCCCGTCGACCGTCAGCAGCCAGGCCCGCTCCCGGTCGACGTCCGGCATCAGTTTGGCCGTGCCCTGGGCCACGTCCCGGATCACCGGGATCTGTTCGTCACTCACCGCACCATTGTCAGGCCGCCGTGCCCGCCCAGATCTCCGCCGCCCGCTCCGCGTGCCCGGCGGCCTGCGCGAGCCCCGCCCGGGCGGCCGGGTCGCGCCGCGCCGGGTCCAGTACGTTGCGCCCGAACGCCTTGCGGGCCTCCGGCGACGGGGTGATCAGCATGACCTTCGCCCCGGCCTTCCGCAGCCGCGCGGCCTGGGCGGCCGGCGAGGGAACGAGCCCGGACCCCATGGTCACCGGCGCGAGGATCACCACCCGCGCGTAGCCGGAGGCGAGGTCGGCGTTGGTCGCGGAGCGGATGCCGCCGTCGATGAACCGCCGCCCGGCGACGGTCACCGGCGGCCACACCCCGGGTACGGCGCAGCTCGCCGACACGGCGTCGACCAGTCCGGCCGCGCTCCCCCGCTCGAAGGCGGCGAGCTCGCCGGTCAGCGCGTCGACCGCCGCGACCAGCAGGCGCCGCTCGGGCCAGGCGTGCGAGACCAGCCGGGCCTCCAGGACCTTGCGGCGCTCCGCCTCCGGCTCGGTGCCGGCGGCGAGCGCGAGGGCGCCGACCCGGCGCCGGTAGGCCTTCGGGTCGCGCGAGCGCACCATCGCGACGGCGTACCGCGCGATCAGGGAGGCCGGGAGCTTCGCGGTCAGCTCTCCGGAGGCGTCGCCGAGCTGGCGCTCGTACAGCTCCTGCGGGGTGAGCAGTCCGGAGGTGAGCTGCGCTCCGACGACCGAGCCGGCCGAGGTCCCGACGACGAGGTCGGCGCCGAACAGGTC
>NZ_JBSGXB010000606.1:0-1766 GCF_053609185.1 Streptomyces sp. NPDC054956
CCTGGCTCCCCGTACCCGCCGACGGGCCCGCGAAGGCCGCCATCGGGTTCCTGCGGACGCGGCCCGGCCCCTTCGCCGCCGACATCCGGGCGCTGCTGCGGCGGGCGGCCCGCTTGTGCGCGGGTCCGCTGGGGATGCCGGAGCAGCCCCGCGACGCCGGCGCCGGGGCGACGGGCGCCGAGGTGGCCTCCGTACAGCAGGTCCTGGACGCGCTGGCCGGGCCCGCGATCCTGCTGACGCCGCTGCGGTCGGAGACGGGCGAGGTGGAGGACTACCGCATCGACGCGGCGGCGCCCGAGTCGGTCGACGTGGCCGGGCGACGCGGCAAGGAGCTCGTGGGCCGCAGGATCCTGGAGACGTACCCGACCGTGGCGGGCACCTCGCTCTGGGAGGGGTACCTCGAGACGCTCACGACGGGCACCACGTACGAGGGAGAGCCGTTCACCTACGAGGAGGTGGTCGTCGGCCTCCCGCAGCAGTCCGTCTACTCGGTCCGGGCGTCCAAGCTCGGAGACCGCTTGATCGTGTCCTGGATCCGCCACGACTCCACCGAGCGGGAAGCACAGCGGCTGGCCGACATGCAGCGGCTGGGCAACCTCGGCTGGGCGGGCTGGGACCTGGCGACGGACAGCATCACCTGGTCCGATCAGGTCTACGCCATCTTCGACCGCGACCCCGCCGAGGGGCCGATGACCCTGGACGAACTGCCGCTCCACCTCCTCCCCGAGGACCTTCCCAGACTGGGGGCCGCCGTCCGGCGGCTGCTGGGTGAGGGCGAGGCCGTCGACCAGCCGTTCCGGATCACCACGGCGCACGGCGTACGCCACTTGCGGATCGTGGCCGAGGCCCAGACGGACGCCGACGGCAACCCGGTCGAGGTGTACGGCTTCTTCCAGGACCTCACCGCGCAGCGCGGCGCGGAACTCGCGCTGCGCGAGAGCGAGCGCGCCGTCCTCGTCCAGCAGGGCATGCTCCAGGCCGAACGGGCCCTGGCCGCACGACTGCAGGAGACCCTGCTGCCCATCCCCGAGCAGTCCCTGGAAGTGGCGGGCCTGTGCATCGACGTCGCCTACGTTCCTTCGGAGCGCGGGGTCAACGTAGGAGGCGACTGGTACAGCGCGATCGAACTTCCGGACGGCAGCGGCCTGTTCGTCGTCGGAGACGTGGCCGGTCACGGTCTGGCCGCCGTCGGCACCATGGCTCAGCTGCGGTTCACCACGAAGGGCATGACGATCACCGGCTCTCCCCTGCCCGATGTCCTGCGCCGGCTCAACGCCCTCCTGCTCCACACCGCTTCGGACCCGTCCGCCACCGCCACGGCCACCATGGTCATGGCCCGCTACCAGCCCTGGGACCGGCGCCTGATCTGGGTGCGGGCCGGGCACCTGCCCCCCTTGCTGGTCCGCGGCGGACGGGCGGCCTTCCTCGAACAGCCACAGGGCAGCCTCCTCGGCGCCGCCCTCGACGCCTCCTACGGGCAGGCCGTCATGGACCTGATGCCCGGCGACCACCTGTTGTTCTACACCGACGGACTCGTGGAGCAACCGGGCGAGGACCTCGACGCGGGACTCGACCGCCTCGCCGCGAGCACCGTGCGACTCCTCCAGGAGGGCCGCGGGGAGTCCCTCGCCCGGACGCTCGCCGCGCTGTGCGCGGGCAACCGCGACGACATCTGCGTCCTCGACATCCACGTCCCGGACGATCCGTGAACCGGCCCACCGACCCGTAGCGGGGCTACGCGGATCTCCCGGTGCCGCTCAGCGGCC
>NZ_JBSGXB010000607.1:0-1761 GCF_053609185.1 Streptomyces sp. NPDC054956
CCGCCGACCCGGCCTCGCTGGCCGGTGCGGTCACCCCGGAGATCGAGGCCGTGATCCACCTGGCGCCCCCGAGCGGCGACGCCGACGTCGACACCGCCGTCATCGAGGCGCTCGCCGCTCCCCTGCGCGGCACCGGCCGCCCCTTCGTCTACACCAGCGGCGTCTGGGTGCTCGGCGCCACCGGGGAGGCACAGGAGGTGGGCGAGGACGCTCCGGTCAACCCGATCGACCTCGTCGGCTACCGCCCGCGGATCGAGCAGCGGGTGCTGGCCGAGGCCGCCGAGGGCGTGCGCGCGGTCGTCGTCCGCCCCGGCATCGTGTACGGGCGCGGCGGCGGCATACCCGCCCTGCTGGCCGACCGGGCCCGTCGGCAGGGCCGGCCCGAGTACTTCGGCGAGGAGGGCGTGCGCTGGCCGACCGTTCACGTGGACGACCTGGCCGAGCTGTTCGTGGCCGCCGTCGAGCGGGCCGAGGCGGGCACCGTCTGGCACGGCGTCGGTGAGCCGGCCGTCCCGGTACGCGACCTCGCCCGGGCCGCCGGACGCGCGGCCGGAGTGCTCGCCGCCCCGCACGCCGTGTCCGTGGAACAGGGTGCCGAGGAGTTCGGCCCGCTCTTCGCGGACGCGCTCGCCCTCGACCAGAGCGTCAGCGGCGCCGCCGCCCGTACCGCCCTCGGCTGGCGGCCGGCCCGGCCGGGCGCCGTGGCCGAGCTGGTGTCCGGCTCGTACCGGCCGGTCGAGGTGTTCGGCGCCCCGGACGGCCCCGGGACCGATGCCGAGGTCGCCGCGATCCGGCACCTGGTCGCCGAGGTCGAGTACGCCCAGCAGAACGAGCTGCCCGACCGGTTCCTGAGCCTCTTCAGCCGTCAGGACCCGGTGTGGACCACCGGCCACGGCAGGCGGCTCTCGGGCTTCGAGGAGATCGAGACCTTCACCCGGAAGGTGCTCCCCGGTGCGGCGGCCGAGTCCACCGCCGTCTACGACGTCGAACGCGTGCTGTTCCTGCGGCCCGACGTCGCCGCGGTCAACGTCCGCCAGCAGCCCGTCCACCTCGACGGCACCCGGATCACCGACCTGGCCGAGGGGCGCCCCTTCTACATCCTGGTCAAGGAGGACGGCACCTGGCGCGTCGGCGCCGCCCAGAACACCGTCGTGGCCGGCTGACCGCCCCGCACGGCTCGCGGTACAGGCACTTCGCCCGAAGGGGCAGGGAGGGAACGTTCCATGACGACCCAGCAGATGTCCGACGAGGAACTCGCCGGCCAGCCCGCCGCGTACTGGACCGGTGTCGCCTACGAGGCACTGATCGCGTACACCCGGGCCCGGCAGCTCGAACAGGGCTACACCCAGCCCCAGTACTGGCTGCTGCGCAACCTGTCGGTGCACGACATCTCGCCCGACGGCGAGGGAATGACCGTGGCCGGGCTGCGGGAGTCGATGAGCTCGTACATCCGGCCCGAGGACGACCTGGCGGCGGAATCCGCGGTGCTCGAGGAACGCGGCTGGCTGAGGCGGGACGCCGAGGACCGGCTGTGGCTGACGGAGGAGGGTGAGCGGGCCCGGGTGGACCTCTCCCGCAACGCGCCCGCGATCCGTGCCGCCCTCCACGAGGGCATCGACGACGCGGACTACGTCGCCGCGCTGAAGGTCCTCGGCCGGCTGATCCGCAACGCGGGCGGCACGACTCCCTGAGGCGGGCCGACGGGCCTCGCACGCCCCGCCTTCGGCGAACGGGCGGCACAGGACGCGGCCTGTCTCTTAT
>NZ_JBSGXB010000608.1:0-1742 GCF_053609185.1 Streptomyces sp. NPDC054956
AGCCGTTCCCGGGTAGCGCCCCAGGATTTCCCGGGGCGCCCCGGGGGCGGTGACCGCTGCCACTTGCTCCGCAGCTCGTGCACCGCGCCACCGCCACGGCACCTCCAGCTCCTCATCTCCTCCGCGGCCCTCGCCGCCACCGCGTGGAACGACTCGGGCGAATCGTTTCGGCACCCCTTGGGACAAGCATTCGCAACACCCCACAACTCCATACCGGCTCGACTCGCACAGCTTTCGCACCACCTCCCAGACACATCACGTCCCTGCCGGCGTGTTCAACAGTTCGGAGGAAGCCGTGGCCCAGGCGCCCAGGTTTCGCAAAGACGCAGTCGCAGTACCACAAGCCTCGGACGGCTCAGGGGGGAAGCACCCGGTCGACGAGACCTTGCCCCCGGTGAAGATGTTCACCAGCGGTCTCCAGCACGTGGCCGCCATGTACGCGGGTGTGGTCGCCCCGCCCATGATCCTCGGCCCGGCCGTCGGCCTCTCGGCCACCGAGACCGCCTTCCTGATGGGCGCCTCGCTCTTCACCGCAGGGCTCGCCACCCTCCTCCAGACCCTCGGGTTCTGGAAGATCGGCGCCAAACTCCCCTTCGTGAACGGCGTCTCCTTCGCCGGCGTCACCCCGATGATCGCCATAGGCAAGTCGCAGGGCGCGGACGCCATCCCGGTCATCTTCGGCGCGATCATCGTCGCCGGTGTCCTCGGCTTCTTCGCGGCCCCCTACTTCGGGCGGCTCGTCAGGTTCTTCCCGCCGGTCGTCACCGGTACGGTCATCACCCTGATCGGCGTCTCGCTGCTCCCGGTGGCCTTCAACTGGTCGCAGGGCGGCAACCGCACCGCCACCGACTACGGCTCCGTGAAGAACATCGCCATGGCGGCCGCGACCCTCGGACTCGTCCTCCTGATGCGCAAGTTCCTGCGCGGCTTCCTCCAGCAGATCTCCATCCTCCTCGGCCTGGTCGCCGGCACGCTCATCGCGCTGCCGATGGGGATGACGAACTTCGACGCCGTCAAGAACGCCGACCTCGTCGGCTTCCCGACGCCGTTCCACTTCGGGGCCCCGCAGTTCCAGGTCGCCGCGATCATCTCGATGTGCATCGTGATGCTCGTCTGCATGACCGAGTCCACCGCCGACATCCTGGCGCTCGGCAAGATCGTCGGACGCCCTGCGGACGCGAGGACCATCGAGGGCGGCCTGCGCGCCGACACCCTGGGCAGCGCGCTCAGCCCGCTGTTCAACGGGTTCATGTGCAGCGCCTTCGCGCAGAACATCGGCCTGGTCGCCATGACCAAGGTGCGCAGCCGGTTCGTCGTCGCGGCCGGCGGAGGCATCCTGATCCTGCTCGGCCTGTGCCCGGTCGCCGCCTCCGTCATCGGAGTCGTACCGCTGCCGGTCCTCGGCGGCGCGGGCGTGGTCCTCTTCGGCTCGGTGGCCGCCAGCGGCATCCAGACGTTGGCCGGAGCGGCCATGGAGAAGGGCGAGAACGCCCTGATCGTCGCCGCCGCACTCGGCATCGGGCTCATCCCGATCGCCGCCCCCGAGTTCTACCACGCCTTCCCGAAGGACCTGCTGGTCGTCCTCGACTCCGGCATCAGCACGGGCTGCGTCGTGGCCATCGCGCTGAACCTGGCCTTCAATCACCTCGGCGCCAAGAAGGGCGCGGCCGCGGCCGCGGATCCGGTGCCGGTGCACTGACCGGGCTCTGCCCGGCCGGAGCGAGGGTACGGCGGTGCGTACG
>NZ_JBSGXB010000609.1:0-1720 GCF_053609185.1 Streptomyces sp. NPDC054956
GACTGGCCGGAGGCTACGGGCGGCCGCCCCGGCGCCGACACGGCTGCGCCCGCCATGTTCGCGGCCGCCCCGGTGGGTACGGCCGCCATGGCGGGCGAGCGGAGGACCGGGATGCGCCGGGGAGAACCGCTACGGGCGCCCTCGACGGACAGCCTCCGGGGCGGCCGCCCCGGGCATCCGCCACGGGCAGCCGCTACGGGCAGCCGGCGTCGGCGATGACGAAGTAGCCGGCCGGCGCCTCCCTCAGCGTGTGCGTGACGAAGACGTTGTAGAGCCCCAGGTCCTGGTGCGAGCCCTTGGCGTGGGCGTGGCTCCCGTCGGTGGTGGCCCGTCCCGCCTGCACCTGCTGGTAGTTGTTCGCGGTCCAGCAGGCCGCGGGCGCGCCGGTCGTGCTCACCGTGACCGGGCCGGAGCGGGCGCCCGCGGTCCCCGCGGCGTCGCGGGCCGCCACGGTGTAGGTGTGGCTCGTCCCGGGAGCGAGCCCGGTGTCCTCGTACGGAGCCTCGGCGGGCGCGGCCACCTGGGTCCCGTCCCGGTACAGCAGGTAGCCGGCGGCGCCCGGTACGGGGTTCCAGGACAGGGTGACGCTCGTGTCGCCGGCGCCGGTCGAGGCTAGACCGGTCGGAGCCGGCAGGGTTCCGGGACCGGGACCGGGACCGGTCCCGTCGAGGCCGAAGAACCGCGTGATCCAGTCGCTGGAGCAGATCGAGGCGATGAAATGGGCGGTCCCGGTGCGGCCGCACTGGCCGGGGCCGGTCCCGGGGTCCACCGGGGTGCCGTGGCCGATGCCGGGGACGCGGTTCACCTCGACGGCCACCGTGCCGTCCCCGGCGAGGTACTCCTCGTGACGGGTGGCGTCCGGACCGATGGACGTCGTGCGGTCCGGGGTCTGGGTCAGGCCGTGCAGCGCGGTCCACTGGTCGCGCAGCTCGTCGGCGTTGCGCGGCACCACCTTCGTGTCCTGGTCGCCGTGCCAGACGGCCAGCCGCGGCCAGGGTCCGGTCCACGACGGGTACGCGTCGCGCACGCGCTGCGCCCACACCGCCGGGCTCCGGTCCACGCCCGGGCTCATGCAGGCGAGTGCGCCGGTGTCCCTGGTGCAGTCGTAGGGCAGGCCGGCGACGACGGCCCCGGCCGCGAACACGTCCGGATAGGCCGCGAGCATCACCGAGGTCAGCGCGCCGCCGGCCGACAGGCCGGTGACGAACGTGCGCCGGGGGTCGGCGCCGTAGGCGGAGGCCGCGTGGGCGGCCATCTGCCGGATCGAGGCGGCCTCGCCCTGACCGCGCCGGTTGTCCGTGGACTGGAACCAGTTGAAGCACTGGCTGATGTTGTTCGCCGACGTGGTCTCCGCGAACACCAGCAGGAATCCGCGCCGGTCGGCGAGTTCGGTCAGCCCCGAGTTGTCGGCGTAGATCCGGGCGCTCTGGGTGCATCCGTGCAGCGCGACCACCACGGGCGGCCGGGCCGGGAGCGTGGCGGGCCGGTAGACGTACATGTTCAGCGCGCCGGGGTTGGCCCCGAAATCGCCGACCCGCTCCAGGGAGACGGCGGCACGGGCGGCGGGCGCGGGCCCGGCCAGGATCCCGCCGACGGCGAGCAGTACGAGCGCGAGCAGCCGTACGAGGGCCGGGCGCGGGCGCCGCGGGGACGGCGCGGGGGAGGTGGGAGGGGCGGGCGGGGCGGACATGGCGGCTCCCTGAGGCGGCGGGCACGGAGC
>NZ_JBSGXB010000610.1:0-1718 GCF_053609185.1 Streptomyces sp. NPDC054956
CCGCCTGGGCGTCCTGGTGGACCACCTGGTCCCCGGCACGAAGGAGTCCCGCATCGCAGCCTCCGTGACCTCCCCGCACGTCCTGATCGTGGGCCACCCGTACGTGGACGTCTGGCAGGCGGTGAAGCCGTCCGCACTGGGCATCGCGGCGTGGCCGGTGATCCCCCGCGGCGAGGACTGGAAGACGGGCATCTGCCGCGCCCTGGGCTGGCCGGAGAACACGGGCGCCGCCTGGCAGCACATCCTGTCCCGCGTGACGTCCTACAAGGACCTGGAACCCACCCTCCTGGGCGCGGTGGAGCACCTGATCGACCACGTGACGGCGTAACGGGGCCGGGCGAATCCAGCCCCGCCGGCGTTTGAGGCGCGGGGTCTGGGGCGGAGCCCCGGGGAACGGTGGAAGGGCGGGTCGGGGACGGCCCCGCAGGGTCGCGCCAGCCCCAGCGGGGTCAGTCGACCAGGTCCCGGACCACCGCGTCGGCCAGCAACCGCCCCCGCAGGGTCAGCACGGCCCGCCCGGCCTCGTACGGGGCCGGATCCAGCAGCCCGTCCGCCAGGGCCCGGCGGGACGCGGCCAGCCCGGCCGGAGCCAGCAGGGACAGCGGTACACCGTCCACCAGGCGGAGCTCCAGCAGGATCCGCTCCACCCGCCGGTCCTCGGAGGACAGCAGCTCCCGCCCGGCCCCGGGCGACCGCCCCTCCGCCAGCGCGGCCGCGTACGCGCCGGGGTGCTTCACGTTCCACCACCGCACCCCGCCCACGTGCGAGTGCGCGCCCGGCCCGGCCCCCCACCAGTCGGCCCCGCGCCAGTACAGCTCGTTGTGCAGGCACCGCCCGGCCTCGGAGGTGGCCCAGTTCGAGACCTCGTACCAGGAGTACCCGGCCTCGGCCATCACGGAGTCCGCGATCAGGTACCGGTCCGCGTGCACGTCGTCGTCCGTCATCGGGACCTCGCCCCGGCGGATCCGCCGCGCCAGCTGCGTCCCTTCCTCCACGATCAGCGCGTACGCCGAGATGTGGTCGGGTCCGGCCCCCAGCGCGGCCGACAGCGACGCCCGCCAGTCCTCGTCCGACTCCCCGGGCGTCCCGTAGATCAGGTCCAGGTTGACGTGGTCGAAGCCCGCCGCCCGCGCCTCCGCGACGCACGCCTCCGGCCGTCCGGGGGTGTGGGTGCGGTCGAGCACCTTCAGGACGTGCTGCTTCGCGCTCTGCATGCCGAAGGAGATCCGGTTGAAGCCGCCCGCGCGCAGCTCCGCCAGGTACTCCGGGTTCACCGACTCCGGATTGGCCTCGGTGGTGATCTCCGCGTCCTCGGCCAGTCCGAACTCCTCGCGGATCGCCGCGAGCATCCGTACGAGGTCGGCGGCCGGCAGCAGCGTCGGCGTACCGCCGCCCACGAACACCGTCCGCACGGCCCGCGGGTCGTCCCCGAGCACCTTCCTGGCCAGCCTGACCTCGTCGATCAGGGTGTCGGCGTAGTTCTCCCGGGAGGCGAGCACGCCGCCGGTACCCCGCAGCTCGGTGGCCGTGTAGGTGTTGAAGTCGCAGTACCCGCAGCGCGTGGCGCAGTACGGGACGTGCAGGTAGAACCCGAGCGGCCGCTCCCCGGCTCCCGCCAGGGCGTGCGACGGCAGCGAGCCGTCTTCGGGCATGGGTTCACCGTCGGGCAGTGCGGAAGGCATGCCCCCATTGTCCCGCACACCCGACCGGCACGAGCC
>NZ_JBSGXB010000611.1:0-1714 GCF_053609185.1 Streptomyces sp. NPDC054956
GCCCCCGGTCACCGTGCCGCCTCCTGTTGCTCCGGGACCGCACCCGGGGCCGCCGCGGCCGCCTTCGACACCGTCTCGGCTTCTCCTCCGGTCTTCGCGTCGGTGGCGAACACCGCCCGGTAGTCGGGTTCGTACCGCCACAGCGCTCCGTGGGTGCCGGTCGCCCGCACCCGCCCGTCCTCCAGCCATACGACGAGGTCGGCGCGGACGGCGGACGAGAGGCGGTGCGCGACCACGATCCGGGTGCCGGGCCGGATCTCGTGGGCGAGTGCCCGTTCCACCTCCCGGGCCGTGACGGTGTCGAGGCTGGAGGTGGCGTCGTCCAGCACGAGGAGCCGGCCCGCGTGGCAGAACGCCCGGGCCAGGCCGATGCGTTGGACCTCGCCGCCGGACATGGGGGCGTCGGCGAGGCGTGTGCCGTATCCGTGCGGCAGGTGCCGTACGAAGGGGTCCGCGCACGCGGCGCGGGCCGCGGCACGGACCGCTTCCGGGCCGGGGTCCGAACCGGCGCCGAACCCGATCGCGTCGCCGACCGTGTCCCCGAGCAGCACGGGCCGGTCGAAGGCGTGCCCGACCTCCCGGCGCAGCGCTTCGGCGGTCAGCTCCCGCAGGGGTACGCCGTCCAGCAGCACCTGTCCCTCGTCGGGGTCGGTGAGCCGGCCGGCCACGGCGGCGAACAGGGTCTTGCCCGCTCCGGACCGGCCCACCACCGCCACCGTGGTGCCGCCGGGGACCGTCAGGCTGATGTCGTGCAGGACCGTCGATCCGCCGCGCACGACGCGGACACCGCGCAGTTCCAGGGTGCCGGGGCCGCCTTCGCGCAGTTCCGCCCGGCCGTGGCCGAGTGCGGGCAGGTCGAGGAGGGCCGTGGTCCGACGGGCGGCGGCCCGGCCGCGGACCACGGCGGCCAGCCCGCCCGTCACGGCGCCGATGCCGGCCGCGAGGGCCGCGTAGCGCATCGCGGCGAGGAGTTCACCGACCCCGATGGCTCCGGCCGACAGGCGGATGCCGCCGACGGCGAGGACCGCGTAGAGGAGCATCGGCATGAGGGCCGCGGACCGGGCCGTCGTACCGCCGTAGACCTGCCACATCCGCCTGCCCTCGATGCCGAGTTCGGGCAGGTGCGCGAGGATGCGGGCGCGTTCGCGGTCGGCGGTGCCGGCCGCGGCGATCGTGCGGGCTCCTGCCAGTGCCTCGACGAGGCGTCCGGCCGTGGCGAGTTGCACCTGCTGGTAGCGGGCGACGCTCGTGAGGGTGGAGCGGGCGAAGGTCCGCAGCAGGAGGATCAGCAGCGGAACGCCCATGAGGAAGGCGAGCGCGGTCCACAGGTCGATGAGGAGGAGCGCGGCCACCGCACCGAGCGGCGGCAGCAGCGCGGCCACGGCGTGTGCGACGGCGGCCGGGACCTTCCCGGCCTCGGTGGCGTGCGTGGTCAGCCGGGCGGCGGTCTCTCCGGGGGCGTGGCGGGCGGCGTGGTGGGGGGCCGTCCCCAGCAGCCGGGCGAGCCCGAGCCTGCGCAACCGGGCGGTGGAGCGGCCGTCGACCGCTCCGGTCAGCCGGGCCGCGGCCGCGTCCAGCACCACCTCGGCCGCGATGACCGCGGCGCACAGCAGCGTCCAGGCGGGAGCCGAGGGGGCGCGGCGGAGCAGCAGGTCGAGGGTGTGGCCGAGGACGGCGGGCTCCGCGAGCGCCGCCGCGGCGGCCGTCACCGCGC
>NZ_JBSGXB010000612.1:0-1690 GCF_053609185.1 Streptomyces sp. NPDC054956
GCCCAGTACCGCCCGGGCCACGCGGGCCGCCGCGTCCGGCACCTGACGGAAGCTCGGGAAGTCGTTCACGTCGACGACCACCGGCCCGTCGGGGCCCAGCAGCACGTCCAGCCCGTACAGGTCGAGCCCGTACACCGCCCCGACCCGCTCGCCGATCTCCGCGATCTCGGCGGACAGCGGCACGATCCGCTCGGGGACCGGGCTGTCCGGATGCAGGGGGGACCGGCGCTCGGTGGCGAAGAGCTCCCCGCCGACCGCGTACACCTTGATGTCGGTGCCCGAGTTCGGCACGTACGGCTGGGCGATGAGCAGGCCCTCGCCGGCCAGTTCGGGGAGCATCGCCGCGAGCCGCTCCGGCGAGGACACCAGGTGCACGGCCCGCCCCGAGCTGCCGTCGGCGGGCTTGACGACCAGCGGGTACTCCGAGTCCGGGATCTGCGCGAGCAGTTCCGGCCGGGCCGCGGCGTACGTCGGCGGCAGCGGCAGCCCGTGCCCGCGCCCGAGGGCCGCGGCCAGCGCCTTGTCCCGTACGCCCCGGATCGCGCGGGCGTCGTTGACCGTGGTCATCCCGGCTGCGGCGGCGGCTTCGAGCAGGGTCAGCCCCGGCCCGCCCGACACCGTCTTGAGCACCCAGGCGTCGTGCGCGCCGGCGTCCACCGCCTCGCTCATCCGCAGCAGCGAACCGCCGGGCCGCAGCACATCCACCCGGTGCCCCCACGACCGCAGCTGCCCGACCACCTCGTTGGGCATGCCGTCGTGGCGGTAGTGCTCCTCCACCAGGAAGCAGAGCTTCATGGACCTTCCCCATATTCCCCGGACGTCCGCCGATCCCGTCCGGCGAGTTGTGACGTCACAGGATGTCATGGACCGCAATGTGATGATCGGTCCGTGTCGGGAGGGAGGTGGATCGTCCGCCGTCTACTCCCGGGTAGCCGCCGCGAACGCCGCGTCCCGGACCTCCACCTCCGGATGCCGGCGCAGTTCCCGCAGCAGCTCCCGCCACTCGGCCGGCCAGCCGTGCAGCCGGCCGACGCCGGCGGTGAGCGCGGCCGCGAACAGCCCGGATTCCGCGCCGCCGTCGGCCGCGAGGCCCCGTACGGTCTCCAGGACGGTCGCGGGATCGGGCAGCGGGTCACCGTGGCTGTACCGGGACTTCAGGTGCGAGGCCGTCGAACGGGCCAGTCCCGGCCGGCCGCGCAGGGACTCGACGAGCTCGCGCAGCGCCTCCCGCTGCCGCGCCGGGTCCGCGGGGTCCGCCCGCAGGTCGACGGCGCGCAGCAGCAGGGTCGCGCGGGCCTCGACCAGCAGGGGCTCGTCGGCCAGCCGGCGCAGCACCGCCTCGCGCACGGCGGGCACTTCCCCCAGCGGCTGGGTGACCAGCCGGCGCAGCCTGCGCAGGGCCGGCCGGTCCAGCTCCGGCTCCGCGTCCGGCTCCTCGCCCGACCGCACGATGTCCAGCAGCTCGGCCACGGCCCGGTCGAAGGGGCTGCCGGGCTCGGCGCCGCCCACGGGGTGGGGCAGCCCGGAGGCCGCGATCTGGGCGAGGGCGGAGACGGCGTGCTGCGTACTGTCGCGCAGCGAGAGGTCGCAGGCCGCCCGCCGCAGGGTGTCCGCGGGCTCGGGGCCGTACGCCGCCCACTTGGGCAGGTTCAGGTAGAAGTGCGAGGGGACCTCCTGCGCGGATCCGTCG
>NZ_JBSGXB010000613.1:0-1686 GCF_053609185.1 Streptomyces sp. NPDC054956
GGTGTCCGAGTACGCCGCTCCCGCCCGGGCCGCCGACCTCCGGGGACTGCCTCCCGCGTACGTCTCGGTGTACGAGTTCGACCCGGCGCGGGACGAGGGCATCGACTACGCGCAGCGGCTGGTCCAGGCCGGTGTCGGCGCCGAGTTGCACCATTACCCCGGCACCTTCCACGGCTGCGCGTCCCTCCCGGGGACCGAGGTGTCGTCGAGGATGCGGGAGGGCCGCGCGTACGCCCTGCGCCGGGCGCTGTTCCCCGTCCCGTCGGCGGCGTACGACGGGCGGTCTCCGGTGGGCCGCGGAGCGCCGACGCCCGCGCCCGTGCACCGGATCTCGTCCCTCTTCGACCTCGACCGGGACGCCGGCCCGGCACAGTGTGCAACCTAGGCCTACGGCTCGGGCGTTATAAGGGGGACGGGGTGCTTCGCCCCGGGTCTGGAGAATGCGACATGTCTGTCGGTGTACGCACTCGATCGTTACTCATGGGCACGGCGTCCGCCCTCGTCGTCGCGGGGTTCCTGCCCGCGACCGCCGTGGCGGAGCCCGTGTCGGACGCGGCCGCGCCGCGCTGGACCGCCGCCAAGCTGCCGGACGGCGACGCCGTGCTGACCGGTTCGGCGAGGCCCGACGCGCACACCAGTTGGGCGGCCGGCTTCCGGCTGGCCGACGAAGGTGGCGGCGTATCGTTCCTGCCCGTCCTCTACACGCACGACGACCGGCGCGGCGGGCCGTGGAAGGAGATGCCGACCGCACCCGGCGCCACGGGCCGGATCAACGCCCTCGCGGCGACCTCGCCCCGGAACGCGTGGCTGGTCGGTGACGCGGAGGGCGAGGGCGAACCGGCCATGACGCAGTACTGGGACGGGCGTTCGTGGCGGGTCAGGCCCGCGGCCATGCCGGAGGGCTCGCTCGGCGGCGGACTGCTGAGCATCGCCGCGGTCGGGCCGGACGACGCGTGGGCGACGGGCTGGGCCCAGATCCTCGACGAGCGGATCCCCGATCCGGACGGCGGGCCGGACCAGATCGTCAGCCACAACGAGGGGGTCGTCCAGCACTGGGACGGGCGCTCCTGGAAGCGGATCGATCTGCCCCGGATCAAGGGGAACTGGGGACTCAACGGGATCTCGGCCTCCGGCCCGAGGGACGTCTGGGCGGTCGGCAGCGGGTTCGGCGACGACGACCGGCCGGTCGTCGTGCACTACGACGGGCGTTCCTGGACGGCGCTGCCGACACCGCCGTACGGCGGCCTGTACGGCGAGTTCAACGATGTCGTGGCGAACGGGCCGCGCGACGTGTGGGTGGTGGGCCGCACGCTCCTGGACGACAAGGACCGCGGCCACGCGCTGATCATGCACTGGGACGGGCGGACGTGGACGCGCGTGGAGGGGCCCGCGGACGCCGGCCCGCTGACGGGCGCGGCCGCGACACGGGACGGCATCGTCGCCGTCGGGGAGACGCACGACCGCATCAGCGGCCAAGCGCTGCGCGTATCGGGCACGCGCGTGACGTCGCTGGAGTTCCCGGCGACGGCGGACGGGACGGCGTACTGGCCCTGGAAGGTCTCCACCACGGGGCGTGAGGTGACCGTCAGCGGCGCCTTCAACCACGCGGACCAGCGGTTCCCGCAGCCGATGCTGCTCACCACCCGCCTCTGACACGGCCCGCCCTGCCGTGCCGGTCGGTGTCCC
>NZ_JBSGXB010000614.1:0-1668 GCF_053609185.1 Streptomyces sp. NPDC054956
GCGACCAGCCCCTGGCCAACCCCGGGAAACTGTTCATCGGCGGCTCCTGGGTCCCGGCCCGGGACGGCCGGACCGAACCGGACATCAGCCCCGTGGACGGCCAGGAGATCGTGCCGGTGGCCCAGGCCGCCGCCACCGACGCGGACGCGGCCGTGGCCGCCGCCCGCACGGCGTACGAGGAAGGTCCCTGGAGCAGACTGTCCGCCCAGGAGCGCGCGCTGCGGCTGAACCGGGTCGGCGAGCTCATCGAGCGGGACCTCGAGGAGATCGCCCTGCTCGAGACGGTGGACATGGGCAAGCCGTTCGCCTTCTCCAGCACGGTCGACGCCCCCATGGCCGCCCAGCTCATGCACTACTACGCCGGCGCCGTGACCCGGGTCGACGGCTCCTCGCGGGCCCCGGCCGGCGGGCAGCTCGCGTACACCCTGCGGGAACCGCTGGGCGTGGTCTGCGCGATCACCCCGTTCAACTTCCCGCTGCTGCTGTCGATGACGAAGATCGCCCCGGCGCTGGCCGCGGGCAACACCGTCGTCCACAAGCCCTCCCCGGCGACCCCGCTGACCGCCCTGAAGATCGCCGAGCTGTTCCAGGAGGCGGAAATCCCGGACGGGGTGCTGAACGTCATCACCGGTCCGGGCGTGGAACTGGGAGAGACCCTCACCGGCCACCCCGGCATCGACAAGATCGCCTTCACCGGCTCCACCTCCGTGGGCCAGTCGATCATCCGCAAGGCGGCCGGCACCCTGAAGAAGGTGACGATGGAGCTCGGCGGCAAGTCCGCCAACATCGTCTTCGCCGACGCCGACCTCGACGCCGCCGAGGAACTCGCCTTCTTCGGCATCTACTACAACAAGGGCGAGATCTGCACCGCCGGCTCCCGGCTGCTGCTCCAGCGCCCCATCCACGACGAGATGGTCGAACGGCTCGTGACCCGGGCGGCGGCCCTCAAGCCCGGGGACCCGCGCGACCCGGCCACCCTCTTCGGACCGCTCGCGCACCGCGGCCAGTTCGACAAGGTCAGCTCGTACATCGAGGTCGGGGAGAAGGAAGGGGCCGTCCTGCGCACCGGCGGCGCCGGCTGGACCCCCGAAGGGGAAGCGGCCGGGCTCTCGGGAGGGCTGTACTTCCTGCCGACCGTCTTCACCGGCGTCGACAACTCCATGCGGATCGCCCAGGAGGAGATCTTCGGGCCGGTCCTGTCGATCATCCCCTTCGACACCGAGGAGGACGCCGTGCGCATCGCCAACGACAGCGCGTACGGCCTCGCCGCCGGCGTCCACACCAAGGACCTGCGCCGCGCCCACCGGGTCGCCTCGCAGATCAAGGCCGGGACCGTCTGGGTCAATTGCTACAACCAGTACGACCCCTCCGTGCCCTACGGCGGCTACAAGGCCTCCGGGTACGGGCGCGAGTGCGGCCCCGAGTCCCTGGAGAGCTACACCCAGACCAAGTCGGTCTGGATCGGAATGGACTGACCCACCCCCGTACCGACCCGAGGAGCCCTCATGCGGATCGGCATCATCGGCACCGGCCGGATCGGATCGACCCTGGCCCGGATCCTCGTGGCGGCGGACCACCAGGTCGTGCTCGCCAACGCCCGCGGCCCGCGCAGCCTCGGGCCCCTGCTGGCCGAGCTGGGCCCCGCGGCCTCGGCGGCGCACCCCCCCC
>NZ_JBSGXB010000615.1:0-1661 GCF_053609185.1 Streptomyces sp. NPDC054956
TGCGGCAGCTGCCCCCGCACGTCTCCTCCAGCGTGTCCGCACCCGTCCTCGGCGGCATGCTGCGGCGCTGGGCCCCGCCGCTGGCGCTGGCCGCCTGCCTGGCCGCCGCCGCACTCGGCGGCGTCGCGCTGTGGCAGGCGGAGAACGGACAGGACCTCGAGCAGCAAGCCCGCCAGGCACAGCAGCGACTCGACGAGATCAGCACCGTCCTGGCGGCACCGGATGCCCGTACCGTCCACGGACGGGCCGCGAACGGAGCCCTGACCACGGTCGTGGCTTCCGACCGGCAGAACAGGGCGGTCTTCAGTGCCGCGAACCTGCCCGCACCCGGAGCGGGCAGGACCTACCAGCTGTGGCTCGCCCACGGCGGCACCATGCGTCCGGCCGGATTCATCGACCACGACGGCACCGTCGTCCTGACCGGCGACCCCTCCGACGCCGGCGCGGTCGGACTCACCCTCGAACCCGCCGGAGGGTCACCCCGGCCCACCACCGCCCCCCTCCTCCTGATGGCCCTGCCCGCTTGACCGGGCCGCCCGTCGGCACACCACCGGGCGCCCACGACCGGTACCGCCGAGCCCCGTCTGCCGGGGCCGGGCGTCCGGGAAGACCGGCGAACGTCGTCCGTGCCGGCCGCTCAGGCGGGCCGGGGTCCGGCGGCGCGGCGGAGCCGGTTGGCGATCGCCGACCCCAACCCCTCCTCCTCCGGCAGGGACGCGATGATCAGGTCGCACCCTCGCTCGTCGAGTTCGCGCAGGAACCCGTACAGCCCGCGCGCGTAGGCGGCCGTCGAACCGGGGACCTCCAGCACGGCGTGCGCCTTCACCCGGGTGCCTGCCAGGGCGGGAGGAAGCAGCACGCCCGCCCGTTGCCCCGACTCCTGTGCGAGCTCCGCTTCCGCGACGGCCATCCCGGGATCGACGAGGACGACCCGTGCACGCGGCGCGTAGTGCGACGGATGCTGGCCCGGCACCCTGACGTGGCTCGTCGAAGGAACCGCGAGCGGGAAGCCCAGGACCGCTTCGAGGTCTTCACGCGTCACCCCGCCGGGCCGCAGGATGCTCGGGGCATCACCGGTGACATCGACGATGGTCGACTCCACGCCCACCTCGCAGGCGCCGCCGTCCAGTACGAAGTCCACGTCGTCGCCCAGCTCCGCACGGACGTGGTCCGCCGTCGTGGGGCTGACCGAGCCGAAGCGGTTGGCCGACGGAGCCGTCACGCCGCCGCCGAAAGCTGACAGCAGCCCGAGCGCGACGGGGTGGTCGGGCACCCGGACGGCCACCGTCTCCAATCCGCCGGTCGCCTCCAGCGGCACCCGGCTTCCCCGCCTCAGCACCAGCGTCAGCGGACCCGGCCAGAAGTGCTCGGCCAGGAGGCGGGCGGTGGCGGGCACGTCCGCGACCCACGCGTCCAGCTGCTCCGCCCCACTGATGTGCAGGATCAGCGGATGGGAGGGCGGACGCCCCTTGACCTGGAAGATACGCGTTACCGCGGCGGCATCCTCGGCGTTGGCAGCGAGGCCGTAGACGGTCTCGGTCGGCAGGGCCACCAGGCCGCCGGCGCGCAGCACGCCGACCGCCGTTTCGATGTCAGTCGTTCTGGTCGTCACCCTCGGATTCTCCCACCGCTCCGTACCCGACATGGCCGGGGCCGGGGCC
>NZ_JBSGXB010000616.1:0-1655 GCF_053609185.1 Streptomyces sp. NPDC054956
ACTCCCGGGATCCCCCCGGGGGATGGCCGGGAGGAACGAGAGGGAGGAACGGCCGAGTCAGAGGCCCATTCGGGCCCGCGTTCCGCCGGTCAGCCGAACCCGCACACGAGGACGACCACATCCCCCTCCGAGGCCTTGAGGCGCACCAAATCGCTACACAGACCGTCTCGGCATAGCGGCTGGCCGCCGTCTGGGGTTTGAGGTTGTTCCTGTTTGGCGGACAGGTTCTATGTGTTGCTCAGGCTGCGGTGTTTTCGTACTCGGCTGGGGTTTGGTAGCCGAGGCTGGAGTGGACTCGTCGGGTGTTGTACCAGCCTTCGATGTACTCGAAGATCGCGGTCCTGGCGGCGGTGTGGGTGTGCCACCGGTGCCGGGTGACGAGCTCATTCTTGAGGGTGGAGAAGAAGGACTCGGCGAGGGCGTTGTCCCAGCACACTCCGGTGCGGCCGACGGAGAGCCGGATGCCCAGGTCGGCCGCGAGGCGGGCGAAGGCGTGGCTGGTGTACTGGCTGCCGCGGTCGGAATGAAAAACGACCGGGCCGTCGGGCATGCGCTGGTGGCAGGCGTTGATGAGGGCGTCGGCTACCAGGGATGTTCCCAGGTGGTCGGCGGTGGCCCAGCCGACCACGCGGCGAGAAGCGATGTCGATCACGGTGGCGAGGTAGAGCCAGCCTTGACCTGTGTCGATGTAGGTGATGTCCCCGCACCAGCGTGTGTCGACGGCTGCTGGGTCGGTGCGGAAGTCGCGGCCGATCAGATCGGGGCGGGAGGCCGCCTGCGGGTCGGGGACGGTGGTGCGGTGGCCGCGTCGGCGGTGCCGGCCCGTAACGCCCGCCTCTCGCATGAGCCGGGCGATCCGGCGCCGGCCGCAGGCGTGACCTGCACGCTGCAGGGCCGCGTGGATCCTGGGGGCACCGTAGGTGCCGCGTGAACGCGTGTGGACTTCACTGATCAGCGTGGCCAGTTCCTGATCACGCCGCTCCCGTGGGCCGGTGACGGCCTGGCGGCGCTGGTAGTAGGCGGACCGGGAGACCTTCATCAGCTCACACGCCCGTTTGACGTTGTGGCCTGCCTGCTTCTCCGCCTCGATGAACGGATGAACCGTCACCGGGTCCCCCTCGCGAAGAAAGCCGTGGCCCGCTTGAGGATCTCGATGTCCTCCCGCAGACGGCGGTTCTCCCGCCGCAACTCCGCGAGCTCGGAACGTTCATCACGCTCCAGGTCCTTGGGCTGGTGGCTCTCGTCGGCCTGGGCCAGCCAGAGACGGACAGCGGTCTCGGTCAGATCGAAGTCCCTGACGATCTCGGGCACCGACCGGTCCCCACGCAGACACAGCTCGACAATCTCGGCCTTGAAATCCGGCGTGAACTGCCGCCGCTGCCGCGGCTTCTTCTTCGGCATGTTCTCCATCATGGACATCCCTCCCTGGGCACAACCCCAGATCTCCGGATGTCCGCCAAACCGAAGCAACCCCAGCCCCAGACGACCGATGGCCGCTGAGCCGAGACGGCCTGTGTAGCGATCCGGTGCGCCTCAACGCCACAGGCGGGCCCTCCGGACAGGGCCGCCCCTCACCCTCTGACCCCCGGCCATCCCCCGGGGGGATCCCGGGAGTCTTGTGTTTTTCCGGGACGGGACGGCCTGTCAAGGGTGGC
>NZ_JBSGXB010000617.1:0-1649 GCF_053609185.1 Streptomyces sp. NPDC054956
CCCGATTACTGGACGTCCTCGGGTGCCTCGACAACGCGGCGAGGTGCGGTGCCGGGCGGCGCGGGTCAGGCAAGATCCGAAAGAGACGGCCTAGTCTCGGAACGGAGATCGCTCCCGACTCCCGTTCCCGAGCCGGAAGGCACTGCCATGCACGCGTCCTGGTACGACGGACAAGGACCGGCCGCCGAGGTGCTCCGGGTGGGCGAACTGCCCGCCCCGACGCCCGGTCCCGGCGAGGTCCGGGTCCGCGTGAGGGTCTCCGGCGTCAACCCCGGCGATACGAAGAAGCGGCGCGGATGGACCGGTTCGGCGATGCCGTATCCGCGGGTGATCCCGCACAGCGACGCGGCGGGCGTGATCGACGCCGTCGGCGAGGGGGGCGACGCACGCCGCGTCGGACAGCGGGTGTGGGTGTACGGGGCCCAGTCCTACCGGCCCTTCGGCACCGCGGCCCAGTACACGGTCCTGCCCGAGGACCTCGCCGTTCCGCTGCCGGACCACTTGGGTGACGACCTCGGAGCCTGCCTCGGCATCCCGGGGATCACCGCGCACCGCACGGTCTTCGCCGACGGACCGGTGGACGGCAAGGTCGTACTGGTCCACGGTGTGCTCGGCGGCGTCGGCTCGCTCGCGGCGCAGCTGGCCCGCTGGGGCGGGGCCACGGTCGTCGGCAGCGTCCGGCGCCGCTCCGACCTGGACCGCGTCGACCCGGCCGTCGTCGCCCACGCCGTCGCCCTCGACGGCCGGGACCCGGCCGCGGACATCCGGTCGCACGCTCCCGAGGGGGTGGACCGGATCGTCGAGGTGGCCCTGTCCGACAACGCCGACCTGGACGACGCCGTCGCGGCGAACGGCGCGGTGATCGCCGCGTACGCCACCCGCGCCGACCGCACCAGGATCCCCTTCTGGACACTGCTGTTCAACAATGTGACCCTCCGCCTGATGGGCAGCGACGACTTCCCCGACGAGGCCAAACGGCAGGCCGCCCGTGACCTGACGGCGGCGGCCGCGGTCGGAGCGCTCACCGTCGATGTCGGCGCACGCTTCGCCCTGGCCGACATCGCCAGGGCACACGACCACGTCGACGCGGGCGGCCGCGGGCGGGTGCTGATCGAGATCCCGGACTGAGGCGCTCTGCGGGCCGGTGGGCCGGGGCGCGGGTACGAGGGCCCGCCGCCGATCCTCGTGCTGGGTGGGTGCCCCCGCCGACGAGGGCACCCACAGCGGTCACATCCGGCCCGCACGGCGGAGCGGGGTCTGGCCGGGTGGTCAAGGACCGGACAGGGTGAATGGACGCACCCCCGGGTAACGAGCGCCGGAAGAATCGGTTCCGCTCGAGGCGGGGCTTCGTGATGCGGGTGGGGATCGCGGTGCGGCTGCGGATGCGGCACGGGGGCGCCGGAGCAGCACAGGCTGCGGATCCGGCACGGGGCGCGGGAGCAGCACAGGCTGCGGCAACAACCTCGGGCTTGAGCTACGGCCACAGGCTCGGGCTGCGGCTGCGGCTGCGGCCACTGGCTGCGGGCCACGGGCCACGGGGCCGCGGCCGCTGGCCGCTGGCCGCTGCGACGGGAGCGGATGCGTCGTCCGATGCGACTGCTACGGCTACGGCTACGGCTACGGCTACGGCTACGGCTACGGCTACGGCT
>NZ_JBSGXB010000618.1:0-1637 GCF_053609185.1 Streptomyces sp. NPDC054956
GGTGTACGCCAACGCCGTCTTCAAGGACTCCGTCGGTCAGGCCCTGCAGCCCGGCGGCCCGTCCCCGAGAAGGGACCCCCACAGGTATGACGATGCTCGAACTCCCCCTGCTCGACGGGGAACACTGGTGGGGCGGGGCGGTCGCCGAAGGGCGGCACATGCCGTACCCCGACGGCTACACCTTCGACCTGCGCGACGTGCTGGCCAACCAGGGGATGCCGCTGCTGCTCTCCGACCGGGGCCGCTGGGTGCACAGCGAGCACACCTTCACCTTCACGATCGCCGACGGCCGGCTGACCGTGCAGGCGCACGAACCGGACGCGGTCGTCGAGTACGGCGAGGGCCACGGCGATCTGCGCGGGGCCTACCGCGACGCGCTCGCCCGCCACTACCCCGCGTCCGGCACGATGCCGGACCCGCTGCTCTTCGGCGCACCGCAGTACAACCTGTGGATCGAGACGGTGTTCGAACCGACCCAGGACAAGGTGCTCGCGTACGCGGAGCGGCTGCTGGCGGAGGGGTTCCCGCCCGGCGTGCTGATGATCGACGACCGGTGGAGCAACGACTACGGCGACTGGACCTTCCACCCCGGCCGCTTCCCCGACCCGGCGGGCATGGTCTCCCGGCTGCACGAGCTCGGCTTCAAGGTGATGCTGTGGCTCGTCCCGTACGTGACCCCGGACACCCCCACCGCCCGACACCTCGGCGACCAGGGGCTGTTGGTCCGCGACACCGGCCCCGGCGCCGACGGGCGGGCCAGGGTCGCCCATTGGTGGAACGGCTGGAGCGCCGGCCTCGACCTGCTGGAGCCGCGGGCGCGGGCATGGCTCAGCGGCCGGCTGGAAGCCCTGCGGGACGACATCGGCATCGACGGGTTCAAGTTCGACGGCGGCGACGCGCCCTGGTGGCGGTCGCTCGGGTGCGCGGACCCGGAGGCCTGCACCCACGCCTGGAACCGCTTCGGTCTCGACTGGCCGCTCAACGAGTTCCGTGACGCGTGGCGCTCCGCGGGCCTGCCGCTGGCCCAGCGCCAGCAGGACAAGTACCACCTGTGGGAGGGGCGGTTCGGCCTCGACAGCCTGATCCCGAACGCCCTGGCCCAGGCGGTGACCGGCCATGCCTTCACCTGCCCCGACATGATCGGCGGCGGGGAGTTCCGCTTCGTGCCAGGTGAGGGCGGCGAGGGGTTCGACGAGGAACTGTTCGTCCGCTACGCCCAGATCGCGGCGCTGTTCCCGATGATGCAGTTCTCCATGGCTCCGTGGCGGGTGCTCTCCCCCGGCAACCTCGCCGCCGTCCGGGCGGCCGCGCTCCTCCACACGGAGTTCGCCCCGGAGATCCTCGGTCTCGCCGAGCACGCCGCTGCCACGGGCGATCCGATCCAGCGCCCCCTCGAATGGGCCTTCCCCCTCCAGGGCTACGCGGAGGTCACCGACCAGTTCATGCTGGGCGACACCCTGATGGTGGCTCCGGTGGTGGCCAAGGGCACTGGCGGGCGCGAGGTGCGCATCCCGCCGGGCACGTGGCTGGCCGACGACGGCCGGTCGTACGAGGGCCCGGCGACGGTCTGGATGGACGCGCCGCCGGACCGGCTGCCCTACCTGCGCAGCACCGGCGCGCCGGAGGAGTGAAGCACC
>NZ_JBSGXB010000619.1:0-1636 GCF_053609185.1 Streptomyces sp. NPDC054956
GGCGCGTGCCGCCGTCCAATAACCCACTTCGGCGGCGGACTTGCCGGACGCGACTCCCTTGAGCACCACGTTGCCCACCAGCCGCGGAGGCACCTCGTCCGGGACCGCTTCGAGGACGGCGAACCCGAACCGGTCGCCCGTGGCCCACCCTTGCTCCTGAGCCCGCACCCACCGCAGCCCGTCGCCCTCCCCCTCCATCGGCGAGCCGGCCCACCGGCGCAGATCGGGATCCCGGTACGCCTCGACCAAAGCGGCGACGTCTTCCACGCACCACGGACGGAGCACGAGCGCGGGAGCGCCCGCCGTCGCGGCGGCCTCGAGTATGACGGGGTCGTTCACCCGGCGATCATATGCACCGCCCGCTCCCCGCGCGGGTCGCGCTCGCGCAGCCCGGTCCTCACGGGCGATCGCTCGGCAGGGAGGGGGCCGACGCGGCCAGCAGCGCCCGCGCGGCGTCCGACAGGGTCCGCGCGTCGACCCGGGAGGGTCCCACCGCCTCGACGTACGTCGCGCCCGCCCCGTCCGCGTACCGTTCCGCACCGCTCGGATCGGCGCCTGCAGGCCACCCGTCCCGGGCGGAGTGCGCGTCGACGATGAGGTACGGCTGCTCCTCGTCGAAGCCGACGACCGCATCCACCCGGGTGTCGCCGTCGTCGTACAGGGGCAGGGAGCCGGATTCACCCCTCCCGGCCGCCAGGACGCCGACGATGCCCCGCGCGAAGGCCCGTACGTCCTCCGCTCTCGCCACGCCGGCCAGGTGGGGCGTGATCTCCACGAGCCACGTTCCGTCCGGGACCCTGCGCCGGACGGTGAATCGCACCGGCCGGCCCCTTCCGTCCTCCAGCGCGCCGAACTGCGCGACGATCTCGCCGAATTCCCGTATCGCACGTACGTCCACCGGTCGACGGTAGCGCTCCCCCGCCGGGGTGGTTCCCGGGGGGCCAGTGGGCGCAGTGCGGCACGGCTCGCTGGGCAGAGGGGGGTCGCGGGACGAGGCTGTGCGCTGCTCCTTGTACGCAGTGACGCCGCGAAGACGGAGGTCCGTACCCCCATGACCCACGCACATCTGAGACCGGCCGAACGGCGCCGCGGACCGGGCGGGAGGGCCGGGGTGCCGACCGCGATCGCCATGGCGCTCGTACTGGCGCTGCCCGGGACCGCGCTGGCCGCGCCCGGCGATCTGGACCCCGGCTTCGGGGCCGGCGGCCGCGTGACCACCCCCTTGACGGCGTACGCGGAAGGCCACGACATCGCGCGGCAGGCCGACGGCAAGCTGGTCGTGGTGGGTCTGAGCCAGGAGGGCTTCGCACTCGCCCGCTACAACACCGACGGGAGCCTCGACACCACCTTCAGCGGTGACGGCATGGCGACCAGCGACTTCGGGGGCGGTTCCCACTCGGCCAACGCGGTGGCGATCCAGCCCTCGGACGGAAAGATCGTCGTGGCGGGCACCACCGAGGTGCTCGGGGAGGAGGGCGGCGGCTGCTGCTTCTTCTCCGTGGCCCGCTACAACACGGACGGCAGTCTGGACACGACCTTCGGCGAAGGCGGACTGCGACGGGTCGAAGAGTTCGGCGGGTCGGCGGACGGCGCGGACGTGGCGGTGGAGGCCAACGGCAAGATCCTCGCCGTGGGC
>NZ_JBSGXB010000620.1:0-1633 GCF_053609185.1 Streptomyces sp. NPDC054956
GGGCTGGTTTTTTTTATCCCGCGACGGGGGGGGGGGGGGGGGGGCCGGGCGGCGCGACCCCCCCCCCCCCCCCGGCCGCGGGGTCAGGCGATGGTGATGAACTTGGCGATGCTCGGAACACCCTGCGCGTCGAGGGCGAAGAGCATGTAGGTGCCCGGCAGGACCACACCGGTGTCGGCGGGGATGGACACGTTGTACGTGCCGGCCTCCCCCGGTGTCGACACCAGGGGGACCCGTCGCTGGTCGTTGTCGGTGGAGTGGGTCGCGGCCGCGGCCCGCATCAGGACGAAGGACTTGGCAGAGCCCTCGGTGGTCACCGTGAGCGAGCTGCCCGGCGCCGTCGTGGGGGGCACGCCCCCGGTGATGACGGGACGCGCCTTCATCGTTCCGTCCGCGTTGAGCAGGTACGGCGGGGTGAAGACGGAACCGTCCGCGTGGTTGGTCGCGCAGTCGCCGCACAGGCCGCCGCCGCCGGAGAAGATCCGACCGTCGGGCAGCAGGTTCGCCACGCTGTGGTAGTTGCGCGGGATGCCCATGGCGGCGAGCGGGGTGAAGGCACCGGTGGCCGGGTCCCACAGCTCGGGCGTCATGACGGAGGTCGCGTCACTGAACGGAACCGGGTTGGCCTGTCCACCGAAGACGATCACCTTGCCGTCGGGCAGGACGACACTGTTGCTGAAGCCTCGGGCGTACTCCATGTCGCCGGTACGGGCGGTCTTGACCTGGTCTCCCGTGATGCTCACCGTGTAGGCGCGCGGCGTGGCGAAGGCGTCCGAGTAGGCCGGCGCACCACCCAGCGTGAGCAGCTTGCCGATGTCGTAGGAGACGGCGTTGCCGGTCATGGCGTCCGCACTGTCACCGCGGTTGCCCGCGGAGGTGATGGTGCCGTTGCCGGTGGTCGTGATCCAGTTCATCTGCTTGCTCGGGCCCAGCTGCAGGACCTTGCCGCCCGCGGTGGCGTGCAGCCACATGTGGTTGTCGGCGCGGTAGGCGCCGGCCGGGTCGGCCGTCATCGCCGGGACGGCGGAGACGCCCGGCAGCTTGCGCCAGGTCTTCGTGACCGGAGACCAGACCTCACCGGCCTTGTCGCCGGCGCCACCGCTCCAGGATCCGCCGAGGACGAAGGCGTCACCGTTGGAGAGCAGGGTCATCGCCGCGTAGCCGCGGGCGATGTTCATGTTCGCGGTGGAGGACCAGTCGTCGGTGGCCGGGTCGTAGATGCTGGCCTTCTCCGCGTTGCTGCCCCCAGTGACCAGCACGCGGCCGTCGGCCAGCATGGCTATGCCGGGGCAGAACATGTCGTGGCCGGTGTTGTCGATGCGGCGCTGGGTGACCTTGCCGGTCTTCAGGTCCAGGATCGCCGTCTGGGTGTAGCCGTTGCTGCCGCCGTAGCGGTCGACCGAGTAGGCGGACCAGGCGAGCATCTTGTCGCCGGGCAGGACCGCCGTGGCGACCGGCACCAGCGGGAAGCCGGTGATCTTGCCCCAGGAGCCGTGCGCGGCCGGGCTGACCGCTCCGACCAGACGCAGCTCGGCCGCGGCGCTCCACGGGCCGCGGTTGCCGGCCTCGGAGGTCAGGGTCAGGCGGACGAAGCGGACCTTGCCGGTACGGACGAACCCTGCGGTCTTGACCG
>NZ_JBSGXB010000621.1:0-1596 GCF_053609185.1 Streptomyces sp. NPDC054956
CTCGAACGCCGGCGGGCCCGGAAGGCGGCTCGAACGCCGGCGGGCCTGGACTTTGGCTGATGTCGCCGTCTGGCGGGACGGATTGCCCGGAGGGGGAGTTCGGCCCCGCCCGGGGGCGCCACCCAACGGTGGCCGGCGGCGTCGAAGACGCTGCGGGTCCGCGGCGGGCACCGAGAGGTTCGGGCGGAGCCCGGGCCTGGTGGTTCCCCGGACGGAGTCTGGGGGACGGGTCAGGGCGGAGCCCTGGGAACGGTGGAAGGGCGGGTAGGGGACCACGCCCCGCGCAGCGGCACCCACCCGCAGGCGCAGACGGCGACCGGCCTCGCGCAGCGGTACGCACGCGGTGGCGCTGGCCGTCGGCCTCGTGTGGCGGCGCGCATGCGGTGGCGTTGGTGATCGGCCTCGCGCAGCGGCGCGCACCCGGTGGCGCTGGCGGCCGGGCCGGGCGGCGGTGCATGGGTGTCGGCAGGAGCAGGCTTCGGAGTGGGGTACGGCCGAAGGGCGGTCGGCGGGGTGGGGCTCGGGGGTGTTCGGGGGGCGGGCGCGGTCGGGGACGGGGGTGGAGCTCCGGGTGGGGGCGGAGGGCCGGGAACGGCGGGCGGGCACGTACCATGGCGACATGTCCTTCCTCCGCCGCCACCGCGCCGCCACACCCGCCGGCCCGGACTTCGACGTCCTGGCCATGGACCCGGGGGACTGGCCGGGCAATCTCGGGGCCGGGCTGCTGCCCGCGCCCGACGGCAGCTGCCAGGGTGTCTTCCTCCGCTACGACCTCTTCGGCGGACGCGGCCCCGCGATGATCATCGGAAACCTCCCCGAGGGTTCCCCCGCCCGCGACCTCGCCGAGGGCCAGGTCCCCTTCGAGGTGGCCCAGCTCCTCGACGCCCTCGAGAACGACGAGGACGTCGAGGTCACCGGCGCCGAGGACTGCCCCGTCATGCAGGGCGACAACCTCCTGATCGTCCGGAAGATCAAGCTCTCCGAGAGCCGGATCAGCTGCGTGCAGTTCGACCGCAGCGACAACGTGCTGGTCACCATCGCGAGCTGGGACCGCCCGATCACCGACGACCTGTACGCGCTGCTGAAGCCGCTCCCCGCCGAGCTCTTCCAGCAGGGCTAGCCCCCTTCCTCGGCCCGCAGGCGGGCCGAGGGCGGGCGGCGGACGGGCCGAGGACCGGTATCCGGCCCGGAGCCGGAGCCTTGATCACAGCCCGAGCCGACGCCCGAGCTCCGGCCAGAGCCCGAGTCGGAGCGGAGCCCGCGAGTGCTCCGGCCGGCGCCTCGGGTCCACGGCGGGCCCGATCCGTTGTCACGTGCCCCGGTGGGGCCCGGCCACCCGTCCGCTGCCGACCCCGTACGGGCATGCGTTCGCACTCGGCCCGGCCGCCGATCACGCGTCCGTGCCCGGCCCCGTACGGCCATGCGTCCGCACGTGCCCCGGCCACCGGTCGCGTCTCCGCGGCCGGTCCTCGCCACGGGCCAACCCCGACAGGCCCTGCCCTCGCCAAGGGCCAAACCCCGGCGGGCCCGGCCGGGGGCCAGCGGCCCCCGCCGGGGCCGCCGCGCCTGACGAGGTAGCGGGGTCGTTCGCCCCCC
>NZ_JBSGXB010000622.1:0-1594 GCF_053609185.1 Streptomyces sp. NPDC054956
CTCCCGGGGAAGCGGCCGGCCGCACCTGCGCGCCTGCGGTGGCGGTCAGCGCCGCTCGCGCGGCCAGACCACCTTCAAGCCCGGCGAGGTGAGGATGTCCCATTCGCAGAACCGCGACCTCACCCAGCGCTCCTGCGAGAAGAGCCGGGTCTGGTCGGCGTAATGGGCGGAGGCCGGGTTCGAGGACTGGCTGTACGTCAGCAGCGTGCGCGCCACCGGGCAGCGGCCGCCGTCCCAGCCGACCGCCTGGATGTGGCTGGAGCCGTGCACCACCTCCGGATAGCCGCCGGCCGCCGCGTTCCACGGCGCCTCGATCTTGTTCCAGACGCCCAGGGCCTCGGTCCCGCCGCCCACCGGCAGCTTCTGCCCGGCGCGCACCACGAACTGGTTGTCCCCGAGCGGGGCGTCCAGCGCGATGCCCGCGGCCTTCAGCTCCGTCACCGTGTCGGCCAGGGCACGCCCGATCCCGGGCGCGGCCCGGTTGAGCGTACGGGGCGTCGCCACCGGGTCGGCCGCCGAGAACGGCACCAGCCACAGGTCCTTCGCCGGGGTGCTCGCGGTCAGCTTCCGCCAGAACCGGTCGAAGAGCAGGGCTCCGCGGCTGGAGGAGTCGGCCGTGCGGTCCCAGGCCGCCAGCACCCCGCAGGCCGCCGACACGTCCACGGCCTTGCCGTCGCCGCCCGTGGCCGTGCCGCCGGGCAGGGCCGCGCAGGCCCGCGCCGCGTCGGCCGCCGCCAGGTCACCGGCCGGGACCCGGTTCGCGAACTGCTGCTTCTGCAGGTCCGCCACGGTCAGCCCGCCGCGCGCGGCCATCGCCGACACGTCCTCGACGGCGCCCCGGGTGCGCAGTGAGCGCGGGGTGGACACATTGCCCCAGATCCGCTCGTAGCCGGTGACCGGGTGCTCGGCATTGGCCAGCCAGGCACTGTCGTTGGAGTTCTCCGCGTACGGGGCGTCGCGCAGCGTCGGCGCCTTCCCCGGGCCGAACACCCCCGGCTGTACGGCGTCCGGGTCCGAGCCGAGCGCGCAGTCGCCCCGCGAACCGTCCAGCACGGCCAGTCCCGAGGCCGGGTACGTGGCCCTGCCGATCGGGGTCGAGCAGCGGGCGGCGAGCTCGTCGGTGATCCGGGGGAGCACCTGGGACTGGGTGAAGAGGGTGCCGCCGGCCGAGTCGGCGGCGACGGTGTTGACCCACGGCAGGCCCTGGGTGCGGCGCAGCGCGTCCTGGACCCCGGCCACCGAACGGGCCCTGCCCATGGCGAGCGCCGTGTCGGAACCGCGCAGGTTCGTGGCGTTGGGGTCGTTCAGGGCGAAGGCGGTGGTCGCCGTCCAGGGCAGCGGGAGGCCCGCCCCGAGATTCGAGACGACGGGGCCGAAGCGGGTCCACCACTGGCTGCGGGTGACCGGGGCACCGCCCGCCACCTGGACGCCGACCTTGCGCTCGGTCATCTTCTCCGGCTTCCCGTCCACCAGGTAGGAGGTCGGGTCGGTGGGATCGAGGACGAGCTGGTGCAGGTTGAGGGGAGTGCCCGTGGCCACGGTGTGGCTCCAGGCCACCTTGTCGTTGAAGCCGATGTTCACCACGGCGGTGCCG
>NZ_JBSGXB010000623.1:0-1566 GCF_053609185.1 Streptomyces sp. NPDC054956
CGCCGGGGCAATTCCAGCCCCGCCGGCGTTTGAGGCGCGGGGTCTGGGGCGGAGCCCCAGGGGTCCGGGCGCAGCCCGGGGCCGGCGGGTCAGGGCGGAGCCCTGGGAACGGTGGAAGGGCGGGTAGGGGACTTCGCCCCGCGCAGCGGAACACCCGCGGCCGGGCCGGTGAGATGCGGCCGCGCCCCGTCAGGCGGAGATGGCCGCGGCCAGGGCGGCCAGGAAGGCCACGACCTCCGAGGGGCCGGACAGCGTCAGGTCCGCGCGGGCCGCGAGCTCAGGAACCTCCACGGAGCCACTGCACACCAGCAACCCCGGCATCCCCCCAGCCCTCAGCTTCTCCACCGCCGAAAACGCCGCGAGGTCCCCGAGGTCGTCCCCGGCGTACAGGACCGCCTCCGCCCCCACCTCCGCGAGGTACTCCGTGAGCGCGACGCCCTTGTCCATCCCCGGCGGCCGAAGTTCCAGTACCGCCCGGCCCGGCTCGACCATCAGGCCGTGGCGGGCCGCCAGCCCCGCCAGGGGCTCGCGCAGGGCGGCGAAGGCGGCCGCGGGGTCGTCCGCCCTGCGGGTGTGGACGGCCAGCGCCTGGCCCTTCTCCTCGATCCACGTGCCGCGCCACGCGCCGATCGCGTCCAGGAATCCCGGCAGTTCCGCCCGTACCGCCGCCACCCCGGGGTGTTCGGCGGGGGCGTGCACTATGCCGCTCACGGCGTCCCACCGCTCGGCTCCGTAGTGGCCGAGGACCACCAGGTGTTCCAGGCCCGGGACACCCGCGAAGCCTCCGTACCGGACGGCGACCCCCGCCGGCCGGCCGGTGACGACCGCGACGGACCCCACTTCGGGGGCGAGCGCGGACAGCGCGGCGACGGCTCCGGGGTGGGCCCTGGCCTGGTCGGGGTCGGGAACGATGTCGGCGAGGGTGCCGTCGAAGTCGAGGGCGACGACGGAGCGGTGCGGTGCGTGCAGGAGGGCTTGGAGTCCCTCGCGTCCGGCGGCGGTGACGGGCATCGGCAGATCGTGCGGATGGCTCCCCATACGCTCGACCCTAACGGCCCCGCCGGGCCACGGCTACGGCGCGCGGAAGACCGCTACCGCCGCGCCCGCTGGGCTTCGCGGATGCGTCGCAGCCGGTTCACGGTGCCCGGCGCGTGCCGCAGCGCCCTGGGGTCGTCGATCAGCGCGTTGAGCAGCTGGTAGTACCGGACCGGTGCCATCCCCAGCCCTTCCCGTATGGCCCGCTCCTTGGCACCGGGCCCCGGCCAGGTGCGCCCTTCGTAGGCGAGCACAGCCGCCTCGTCGCCGGTCAGCCCGGCCTCCGACCGCCGCCCCTCATCCGTCATACGGCCAGATTAACGCCGCCCACCGACACCCGCAGAGGTCGGGGACGGGGGCGGGGTGGGGTGTCGTCCGGGACGTAAAACGTGATTTGTGGCGCGTCAGAGGCCCGAACCCTCCGAAGCCAACAGGGGTCGCCAAAAATCATGCAGTCCCGGACGACACCCCACCCCCCCCCCCGCCCCCGCCCCCCCCCCCGGCCCGCGCCGGGGCGTGGTGCGCGCACGC
>NZ_JBSGXB010000624.1:0-1546 GCF_053609185.1 Streptomyces sp. NPDC054956
TCAGTGCGTTGTGGCAAACCGGATTTCGTTCGAGGCATGCGGGCGCGGGTGATCATCTGGACGGAGGTACGGGTGCGACCGCGGGCATGAAAGAACGGGCCCCTTGGTAGTGACGCGGTTACGACACCCAGCACGACCAGGGAAGCCCGTTGCCCGATCAGTTGAGCAGTATCTCTGTGTCTTCGTCCACCGCGGTCACTCCTGGGTGTGACTGCTACGTGCACCGGTTCGGTTCGATCGTTTCGGGGCGGCGGGCGGCCTGCTATCCGAGTGACATGACGGATGCGGAGTGGGCCGAGGTCCGTTCCGCGATGCCGGTGCCGGCCTGGCTCCTCAAGCAGGGCGGGCGTCCCGAGGGGTATTGCCACCGCGAAATACTCGATGCGGTGCGCTACCTGGTCGACAATGGTGTGAAGTGGATGGCTCTGCCGGTCGATTTCCCGTACTGGCGGGCGGTTTACGACTTCTTCCGCCGCTGGCGGGCATACGACTACGTGCGTGAACTGCATGAACGGCTGCGCCGCACGGCCAGGGAACACGAAGGGCGGAACGCCGAGCCATCCGCGGGGATCATCGACAGTCAGTCGGTGGACGCCTCCGAGACCGTCGGTGCGGAAAGTCGCGGATACGACGGCGGGAAATCACGTGACGGACGCAAGCGTCACATCCTGACCGACACCGAGGGCCTGCTCCTGGAGGTCACCGTGACCACAGCCGATGTGCACGACTCCAAGGCCGCTCCCGCGCTGCTGGAGACATTCATGGACCAGCCGGGCCGGCTGCTGAAACTGGTGTGGGTCGACAGCGCCTACCAGGGCCCGGCCCTGGCCAAGGCGTTCGCCCTGCACGGAGTGCGGATCGAGGTCGTGCGCCGATCCGACGGACACCGCGGATTTGTCGTGCTGGCCCGCAGGTGGGTGGTGGAGCGAACGCTGAGCTGGTTCTCCCGCTCACGCCGCCTCAACCGCGACCACGAACGCCGCCCCGACCACCACGCCCAGATGGTGTGGTGGGCCGCTGTGATCAGGCTGTCCCGGCGCCTGGCCGCGGACGCTCCGCGCTGGCCGGAGAAGCGTCCCGGCCGACTGCCCCGGGCGCGGGCATGAACCGTCCGTCCTTCGCCCGCACAAGCCAGCCCCGCTTCTCCAGCACGTAGGCACGGTGCCGGATCTTCTCCACCTCGTTCTTGATCTCCGCTTCCCGGCCCACCGCCCGCGTCAGCTCCACTCCGTTCACCGGCCCCGAAGCGGCCACCACCGCGGCGAACACCTCCCGATACAGGCCGCTGAGCACCTCCCCGCCCATGCCCGACCGCCGCACCGGCGGCCGCTCGCCATGCCCCGCGCCGGAACCGCCCGATCCCACGGCGGCAGCCATCTCACCACCAGAAGGCACGGAAACCGGCGTAATCACGGGGCTCTCCTCGGCCAGCACCGACACGAGCTCCTCACGCCCCACCCGGGCCCGCTCGACTCGCTCCCGCGCGGCATCCACCTCCGCCTGAGCCTGCTCCAGGACCTCCGTCCAGGACTCCAGGTCCTGCCTC
>NZ_JBSGXB010000625.1:0-1544 GCF_053609185.1 Streptomyces sp. NPDC054956
GGCGGACCCGGCGCAACCTGTTTCCCCGCGGTAGCGCCCGGCCAGCTCCGCGACCGTCCGCGCGAGGGCCCGGCGCAGTTCGGGCGGGCCGATCACCTCGGCCTCCGCACCGAGGCGGAGCAGGTCGCCGACGGCCACGGCCTCGGATTCCACGTCGAGTTCGGCCGTGGCCCAGCCGTCCGCGTCGGGCGGCCCGGCGGCGGCGAGGGCGCGGACGCCCGCCGCGCCGAACTGCATCGGCAGCAGGCGCAGGGCGCGCGGGGAGAGCCGTACGACGGCGGTCTGGCGGATCGCGGCCGCTTCCAGCCGGCGGGCGGACTCCTCCCAGTACGCGGCGAGTTCGAACCCGGCGGGCCGCTCGAAGCACTCGTCGAGAACTTCGACTCCGAGGAACCGCCCCACCCGATAGCTCCGCACGGCACCCTCACCCCGGGCCCCGGCCCTGCCGCCGCCCCTGCCGTCGGCCGGCGCGCCGGGCCGCATGCCGGCCTCCGGATCGGTCCGCACACCGGCTTCCGCGTCGGGCCGCTCGCCGACGCGGACCTCGGCATGCACGTCGGCCCGTACGGCGGCAGGCAGGCCGGCCCGCGCCTCGGCCGGTACAACGGTCCGGGCCTCCGCGGGCGCGTCGGTCCGCGCCTCCGCCGGCACTAGGGCCCCAGCCTCCGCCGATGTCCGCGCCTCCGCCGGTACGGCACGGGCCTCCGCCGACGCACCGGTCCGCGCCTCCACTGGCACAACGCCCCGGGCCTCCACCGGCACGTCCGGCCGCCCCTCGATCGGAACGGCAGTCGGCGCCTCCGCTGGTGCGCTGGGCCGCGCCTCCGCCGAGTCGTCGGGCCGCGCCTCCGCCGAGTCGTCGGGCCGCGCCTCGGCCGGTACTACGGTCCGCGCCAGCGCAGGTACGACGTCCGGCACCTCCGTCGATGCGCCGGTCCGCGCCTCCGCCAGGGCTTCGGGCCGCACCTCCGCCGGTACAACGGGCCGCACATCCACCTGCACGACGGGCCGATCTCCGGCGGGTCCAGCGGCCCGGGCCTCCGCCGGCCGCGCCCGCGTCGAAGCGTCGCCCCGTACCTCCGCGGGTACGTCGCCGCGGGTGTGGGCCCGGGCCACGAGGTACCAGATGCCGCCCTTGAGGACGAGGCCGAGCGGCCACAGGTCACGGTGGACCTCACCGCCCCAGCGGCGGTAGTGGGTGCGCAGGATCCGCTGGTCCCACACCGCCCGGGCGATCGTCCCGAGGTGCGGGACGGGGTCGGCGTCCCGGAACCACGCGGGGGCGTCGAGGTGGAAGCGCTCCTGGATCTGCCGGGCCCGGACGGCGAGTTCGGCCGGGAGGGCGGCCTGGAGTTTCAGTTGGGCGGCGGCCAGGTCGGCGCCCAACCCGAGGTCCCTGGCGGGTCCGGGGGCACCGGCGAGGAACAGGGAGCCCGCCTGGGCGTCGGTCAGGCCGGTGAGGCGGGTGCGGTAGCCGTCCATGAGTCGGAATCCGCCGGCCGGCCCCCGGTCCGCGTGCACGGGTACCCCCGAGGCTCCGAGGG
>NZ_JBSGXB010000626.1:0-1541 GCF_053609185.1 Streptomyces sp. NPDC054956
ACCCCCTGCCCGGGATGCTCGCGGCCGCGGGCCTGCCCGCGGTGCTCTTCGCGCGGCCGGCCCCGGCGGTCGGGCTGGACTGGGTCGACCTGCGCCACCGCGAGGGCGGGGCGCTGGCGGCGCGGCACCTGCTGGCGCGGGGCTGCGGCCGCCCGGTGGCGATCGGCGGACCGGCGGAGGTCGCGGCGAGTCGGGAGCGGGTGGCGGGCTTCCGGGAGGCGCTGGCGGGCGGCGCGGTGCGGGTGGCCGAGGCGGACTTCACCCTCGACGGCGGCGAGCAGGCGATGCGCGTGCTGCTCGCCGAACAGCCGGACCTGGACGGGGTGTTCGCGGCGAACGACCTGATGGCGCAGGGGGCGTGCCTGGTGCTGCGCGAGCACGGCCGGCGCGTGCCGGAGGACGTCGCCGTGATCGGCTTCGACGACTCCGCCGCGGCGACGGCATCCCGCCCCCGCCTGACGACGGTCCGTCAGCCGGTGGAGGACATGGCGGCGGAGATGGTCCGCCTCCTCCTGGACCGCGTGGCGGGCACGGCCGCGGAGCCCCAGGCGGCGGTGCTCTTCGACCCCGAACTCGTGATCCGCGACTCGGCGTGACCCGGGCGGCCTACCGCGGCCCGTGAGCCACGGCCCGCGACCTGAGCCAGGGCCCCGCGACCCGAGCCAGGCCCCGCCGACCTGAGGCCGCGAGCCACGGCCCTGCGACCCGAGCCAAGGCCCTGCGACCCGAGCCAAGGCCCTGCGACCCGAGCCAGGCCCCGCGACCCGAGCCAGGCCCCGCGACCCGAGGCCGCGAGTCACGGCCCGCCGACCCGAGCCCGCGAGTCACGGCCTCGCGACTCGGGCCACGGCCCGCCGACCCGGGACCCCGAGCCACGGCCCAGCAACCCGAGCCCGCAACCCGAGCCCGCGCCCGAGCCCCCGAACCGAACCCCTCTGGACGCGGCCCCCTGGCCGCACGCAGGATGGCCCGCGGCCCCGCACGAGCGGGCAGTGTCCCGCTCCCCCTGGACATGACCTGGTACACCACGGGCTCGGGCGTCTTTCCGCATGCCGCGCGGGTCGCGGGACGGTGGTGGGTCCTGCGCCTCAACGACTTCCCCGAGCACCCGCTGTTCACCCTCTTCGTCGACGGGCGGCTCGTCGCCGATGTGGACGACCTCCCCTCCGACTGGCAGCGCCTCGAGCAGGGCTCGGCCGCCGCACTCACCCCGTCCGAACGCGCCGAGATCCTCGACCTCATGGCCGGACTGGGCCCGTACGGCGCGGAGTACGGCACCCCGTGCACCGGCGACTGGTGCACCTGCGATCTCCTCACCGACGCCTACCTCCGCCGGGAGGACAGCTGACGCACCCGGCGACTAACTCCGTCCCGCCCCCGCCGCCCCCCGGACCTCCAGCGACGTCTGCCAGCTCGGGGCCTCCGACGGGGGCTCCGGCGGGGTACGGCGGCCGCCGCGGGTGAAGAAGGCGGCCAGGGGGAGGGTGGCCGCGCCGACCGTGACCGCGTCCGGGCCGAGGGAGCCCATGTCGATGGTGACC
>NZ_JBSGXB010000627.1:0-1513 GCF_053609185.1 Streptomyces sp. NPDC054956
CGATGTAGTGGAACCAGCCGTACGCCGCCTGCAGCCGGTCCAGTCCCGGAGTGTCCTCGTACATCAGGGCGGAGGACGTGTGGAGCCGATCGTCCAGGAGCGGCGTGCTCAGCAGCTGGAAACAGGGGCGTACGCCGATCCGCTCCCGGGTCAGCTGGCACAGCGCGGCCGCGATCCCGGCACCCGCGTCCTCTCCCACGACGGCGATCCGGTCGGGGTCGATGCCGAGCGCGCCGGCCTGGTCGGAGGCCCAGTGGAGGGCGGCGTGGGCGTCCATGACGGCATGGGGATAGGGGAATTGAGGGGCGAGCCGGTAGTCGACGTTGATGACGACGACGCCCAGGGTCGCGGCGGTCCACGCGCATTCGTCGTGTCCCGTCTCCAGGTCCCCGGTGACGAACCCCCCGGCGTGGAAGTAGAGGATCGCGGGCAGGGGCCGGCGGCTCTCGCCCCGCGCGGAGGGCTCGTACACCCGCACCGGGACAGCGGGCGATCCCGCCGGACCGGGCACCACCGTGTCCCAGGTCCACAGACTGTCGGGAACGACGTGCGACGGCCGCTGGAACTGCTCGGTCTGGACGTGTTCCTGGGCGGCGACCGGATCACGGAGGTCGACCGGCGGCAGCAGCATGGCCCACGGGGCCAGTTCTCGGTCGTACGCGTAGGCCATCAGGATCCGGCACCTTCTCGATCGTCGTTGCGATGGGGAGTGGGGCGGGTAGCGGGAGCGGGGGGCGGAGCGGGGACGGGGAAGCGGGGGGAGCGAGGGTGGCGCTCCCGCGCCCAGCCCGTGTCGGCCGTCTCCTCGGCCGTGTCCTGGGCCGTCTCGTCGGCCTGCTCCTGGGCCGTCTCCTCGGCCGAGGGCGGACGTGCGCCGACGGCCAGGCGGGCGCCGAGCGCGAAGGCCACGGACGCGTCGGCCGCGGACGGGGTGGACTTGGTGCGGGGCCGGTGGCGGCGGCGGGAAACCATGGAATCCTCCCTTGGTCGGGAAATCCGGAATGGGTGATCGGGACCGTGCGCCGATGAATATTCCGGACGATTCCCCAGAACCGGAGGAAACCTGAAGCCTGGTTCAGTTCGAGCGGCTACGGCTCGCCGGACTCAGCCTCTGCCCCCTCCGGGACCTCCCGTCACCGGGTCCGCGGCGGGCAGTCGCAGGACGAGCCGGGCACCCGAGGCCGGCCCGGCGGGCGCTTCCGCGGTCAGCGCGCCGCCGTGCGAGGCGGCGATGCTCCGGGCGATCGCCAGCCCCGGACCGGCGCCCCCGTCGTCCCGGTTGCGGGCCGCGTGACGGCAGGCGTTGTCGATCAGGTTGGTGATCAGCCGGTTCAGATGGGAAGGGGCTCCCAGGACCACGGCGCTGCCGCGGGCCTCGACGTGCAGGCGCGCCAGCAGCAGGTCGTCGACCAGCTCGTGGAGCTCGTCGGTGTCCTTCAGGGCCTCGGCGGCGGTATGGGGCCAGTCGTCCCGATCCGGCGGCCAGCCGCCGATCAGCACGAGGACGGTGACG
>NZ_JBSGXB010000628.1:0-1490 GCF_053609185.1 Streptomyces sp. NPDC054956
GCGCCATGCTCGACGCGGTGGTCGCGGACCGGCCCGTCCTGCTCACCAACCGGGACGGCCACGGAGCCTGGGTCAACACCCGGGCGCTGGAGATCGCAGAAGTCGACGCCACCACCCCCGACCCGGCCGACGGCCGGATCGAGCGCGAGGCCGACGGAAGCCCGGCCGGCACCCTCCAGGAGGGAGCCGTCGAGCTGGTCGCACAGCACGTGCCCATCGCGACGCCGGACGAGGCGCTCGCAGGCCTGCTCGCCGCGCAGGAGCACCTGCTCTCCCTCGGGGTCACCAGCTGGCAGGACGCCATGATCGGCGCCTTCCCCGGCAACCCCGACAACTTCGACGTCTACCTGCGCGCCGCACGCGAGGGCTCCCTGCGCGCACGCGTCGTCGGCGCCCTGTGGTGGGACCGCGAACGCGGCCTGGAGCAGATACCCGACATCGAGGAGCGCCGCCGCACCGGGCAGGTCGGCCGCTTCAACGCCACCAGCGTCAAGATCATGCAGGACGGCATCGCCGAGAACTTCACGGCGGGCATGCTGGAGCCCTACCTCGACGGCTGCGGCTGCGCCACCGGCAACTCGGGGCTCAGCTTCATCGACCCGCTGGTGCTCACCGCCGCGGTGTCCATCCTCGACCGCGCGGGCTTCCAGATCCACTTCCACGCACTCGGGGACCGGGCCGTGCGCGAGGTGCTCGACGCCCTGGAAGACGCCCGCGCCGTCAACGGCGCCAACGACAACCGCCACCACCTCGCACACCTGCAGATCGTCCACCCCGACGACATCGCCCGGTTCGCGGACCTGGGCGCGGCCGCCAACATCCAGGCCCTGTGGGCCGCGCACGAACCGCAGATGGACGAGCTCACGATCCCCTTCCTCGGACCGGAACGGGCCCGGCTCCAGTACCCGTTCGGCGACCTCCAGCGCGCCGGAGCCCGCCTGGTCGCGGGCAGCGACTGGTCGGTCAGCAGCCCCAACCCGCTGTGGGGCATCCACGTCGCCGTCAACCGCTCCGTACCCGACGAGGCCCCCAACTCGCCCGGGACCTTCGAACCGATGCCGCCCTTCTTCCCCGAGCAGGCCCTGACCCTCTCCCAGGCCCTCACCGCCTACACCACGGGCAGCGCCTGGGTGAACCACCTCGACGAGGTCACCGGCACCGTCGAGGAGGGCAAGTACGCGGACCTCGTGGTCCTCGACCGCGATCCCTTCGCCCACCCCCCGATGGAGATCGCCGACACCCGCGTGCTGCGCACGTACATCGACGGCGAACTGGTCTTCGCCGCCACCGACTGAGCACCGAGCAGTCACCGGCCGGACCCACCGAGAAGCACCGGCCGGGCCCACCGAGCAGTCACCGGCCGGGCCCCGGCCGACCGAGCAGTCACCGGCCGGGCCGCCGCCGGCCGAGCGTCACCCACCCCACCGAGCTCATCCCTCAGGGAGCCAGACGATGTCATCACCCCCATCGGGATCCCCGCTGCACATCAC
>NZ_JBSGXB010000629.1:0-1463 GCF_053609185.1 Streptomyces sp. NPDC054956
GTGGTGAGGTCGAGGCCCGCGTCGCGGATCGCCTCGCCCGCGGCGACCAGGGCGAACTGGATGTACCGGTCCGCGCGGGCCGCTTCCTCGGGCGTGAGGCCGTGTTCGGCGGGGTCGAAGTCGACCTCCGCGGCTATCCGGGAGCGGAAGCCGGTCGGGTCGAAGAGGGTGATGCCGCGCGTGGCCGTACGGCCGTTGGACAGCAGGTCCCAGAAGGCGGAGGCACCGATCCCACCGGGGGCGACGACGCCGACCCCGGTGACGGCGACCCGGCGGCGGGTCACGACACCACCCCCGCGCGGTCCGGGGGCCGCTCCCAGGCGGAGCCCTCCGGGTGGACGGCCTCCTCCGTGTCCACGTGCCCCAGCTTCGGGTCCGGGGCGAGCGGGCCGAGGTGGAAGACCATGCGGGCCTCGGTGTCCCCGACGTTGCGGAACCGGTGGCGCACGTTGATCGGGACGAGGAGTCCCTGGTCGGTCCGGAGCGGGTGGGCCTCGCCGTCGAGGTCGACCTCCAGCGTCCCGCTGACCACGTACACGAACTCCTCGGAGTACGGGTGGTAGTGCTCGGCGATGTGCTCGCCCGGAGCCATGAGGGCCAGGCCCATGAAGCCGCTGGTGCAGCCCACCGAGGTCGGCGTCAGGACGGCCCTCAGGTCGCCGCCGCGCCTGGTGTTGGGCTGCGTCTCGCTGAGATCCACGATGTGCGGTGGGCGTTGTCTGGTCATGGCGGGGGTTCCTCCTGGCGGTGCGGAGCCTGGACGGGGCTGGTGGGTGGGTGGTCCGGGGGCGCGCCGGGTCCGGACGCACGTGGATCCGGAGGCGCGGTGGGTCAGCCCTCGGCGGGGGCCCGGCGGTCGGTGATCAGGCTCATGGTGTGGCGGACCGCGGATGCCGCCGCGCCGTCCTCGGAAGGCATCATCAGCCGGGCGAGTACGGCCGCCTTGCGCGGTCCGCGTACGCCGAAGGCGGTCTCCAGGCCGGCTCCGTGCGGGCTGCGCACGTCGATGAGGCGTACGACGATGTCGTCGCGCTGGAAGATGCTGCTGCTGACCGTGGCGGGGTCGGACCGGTGGGCCGCGTCCTCGTCCTGCCGGGCCAGGAACCGGGCCAGCGCCGGTCCGCAGCCGGGCTTGGCCGGGTAGTAGAGCGCGTGCCTGCGTACGTCGGAGCTGTCGGCGGCTCCGGGTTCGCGGGCGGCGACGTGGTGGACGGCGGGGAGAGCGGCCCGCATGAAGAACATCCGGGCGGACTCGGGGTTCCCGAGGTCGCGGTCCTGTTCCAGGTGGGGGTTGATGGCCTCTTCGACGGCGCGCACCTCGGGCTGCTCCGAGACGTGCCGCAGCGCCGCCATCAGGTCGCCGCGGACCTCCACCGTACGCACGACGCGGTTGCCGTGCATGAACAGCGAGGTCCGCAGGAGCCGGGTGTGGCCGTCGACGTCGGCCGCCGGGGTGGCGTAGC
>NZ_JBSGXB010000630.1:0-1461 GCF_053609185.1 Streptomyces sp. NPDC054956
ACCCCCCCGCAATCGCCGATGCAATGGTCCCTCGTGGGCTCGTTGTGGTTTATACCCCACTGGGCCGGGCCCGGGCTTTTTTTCACGTGAAACATCGGCAGACGCGGGTCAGGGCGATGTTTCACGTGAAACATCGCCCTGTCGCATGAGGAAGGCCGCGGTCGCGGCGTAGAGCGCGGCCACGCCCAGGATCAGTGGAACGGACTGCCCGTCGAGGGGCAGCACGAGCGCCGCCACCCCGGCGGCCCCGACGAACGCGACGTTGAAGAGCACGTCGTAGACGGAGAAGACACGGCCGCGGAAGGCGTCGTCCACCCGGGACTGCACCACGGTGTCGGTGGAGATCTTGGCGCCCTGGGTGGCGAGGCCCAGGACGAAGGCGGCGGCCAGCATCGGTCCGGGGGCGAAGAAGAGCCCGAGCGCCGGTACCAGGACGGCGGCTCCGGCGGCGCAGGCGGTGATCCAGCCGCGCGTGCCCAGCCGGCCCACGAGCCACGGCGTGACGAGGGCCGCGGCGAAGAACCCGGCTCCCGAGACGCCCACGGCGACCCCCAGCAGGGCCAGTCCGTCGGCCTCGTTGTCCGACCAGGAGTAGCGGCAGAGCATCAGCAGGGTGACGGTCAGCGCCCCGTAGCAGAACCGCATCAGGGTCATGGCGGTGAGTGCCTGGGCGGCCGCCCGCCGGGCCGCCAGGTGCCGGAGCCCCTCGGCCATGCCCCGGACGGCGATGACGATCCCCTCGGCGATCGTCGGGTCGACCCGGCCGGGCGGGTGGTCGGGCCCCAGGAGGCCGACGGCGAGGCGCAGGGAGACCAGGGCCGCGCAGAGGTAGAGGCCGGCGCCCAGGAGCACGACGAGGGCGTCGGAGCCGACGGTCAGCGCCCGCACGAGGAAGGCCAGTCCCCCGCCGCCGACGGCCGCGAGGGTTCCGGCGGTGGGCGAGAGGGCGTTCGCGGTGACCAGCTGGCCGGGGCCGACGACATGGGGCAGGGAGGCGGCGAGTCCGGCGAGGACGAAGCGGTTGACGGCCGTCACGGACAGGGCCGAGGCGTAGAAGAGCCAGTCGGGGACGTGCGCGACGATCAGCATCCCGGTCACACAGGCGAGGAAGGCCCGCAGCAGGTTGCCGTAGAGGAAGACCTGACGACGGGGCCAGCGGTCCAGCAGCACTCCGGCGAAGGGCCCGATCGCCGAATAGGGCAGCAGGAGTACCGCCATGGCGGAGGCGATGGCCGCGGGCGAGGCCTGCTTCTCCGGGGAGAAGACGACGTAAGTGGCCAGTGCGACCTGGTAGACGCCGTCGGCTGCCTGGGAGAGCAGCCGTACGGCGAGCAGGTTGCGGAAGTCCCGCAGACGCAGGAGTACGCGCAGATCACGTACGACAGCCATGAGGGCAAGGGTCACATACGCGGAGGGTCCCCCGTGCCAATTCCCGGGGACCCACCGCGGAAGAACAGCCGA
>NZ_JBSGXB010000631.1:0-1461 GCF_053609185.1 Streptomyces sp. NPDC054956
GTTGTCGAGATACGCTCCCACCCATTGATGGCAGCCCTCCTCGCGTGGGAAGAACCAGCAGCCCGCGACCAGTAAGGCCAGGTGCTGGAAGAGCTGGGACTGCTCTTCCAGCCGCCCGCCGACCCGCGCGCCGCCCAGTGGGCGATGGCCCACTGGGTCGCCGGTCAGATCGCCGACGGATCCCTGGATCCCGCCACCGGCACCTACACCATCTGGGCCGATATCGCCTCCGACCTCGGCTACCCCGAGGAGCTGGAGCCCCTCGTCCAGTGCGCGCTCATCCTGAGCGACTGGGACGAGGGCCGGGGCGTTGCCCTGGAAGAGCTCAACGGGGAAGCGATCGAGGCCGCGAAGCAGTTCATCGCCAAGCGGTCGGCAGCGGATGCGGGAAAGGGATCAGCCACGCTGTAGGTCCACGCGGCAGGCTTCCAGGAATCGGTCGCCGGCGGTGCCGAGGTCCGATGCGATCGCCCTGATCCGCTCGGAGAGCTCGCCCGGACCGGAAAGGGCTTCGTCGCCCGCGTCCAGGTCGCGGAGGAAGTCGTTGCCTCCGTTACGTGCCGTCCGCCACATCTGCAGGGCGGCTGTCCGTGCCGGGTCGGCCCCGAAGAGCGCCACCTGGTTGTAGGCCTTCCGCAGCCCGGTGCGGAGTTCGCGCCACCGCGCCTCCACTTCGGTACGTCGGCCGGCTCCCTCCGGGCCGATGAGCAGCGACATCTCGGAGCGTATGAACTGCAACGCCTCCTCGCCGGCGAGCGAGAGGCCGGCGTAGGCCTTCGTGCGCTCCTCCCGCAGCCACTTCGCATGCTCCGAATCGACGCGCAGCGACTCGAGTTCGCGGGTGTCCCGTGCCCTGCGGCGCTCCAGGTAGCCATTGGCCAGAAGGGTGAGCACGACGCCGCCCAGAGTGGCCCCAACGGTGATCAACTGCGTTGCGGTTCCCGACTCCATGCCCCTCGCCCCATCCACGTCACCGACAGCCCTCACCCAGCCGCGCCCCCGACTCAGGACATCACAACTGCTGGGCCCAGAACAGCTGTTACCCGACAGGCGCGATACGAAGGAGGCCCTCTACCGGCCGGCCACCCGCGCGAGGTTGAATCCCTCCATGCCCTTGCCGAGCGTGATGGGCGTCTTCGCCCACCCCGACGACGAATCCCTGGCAGCCGGTGGAGTCCTCGCCCTGCACGCGGCGGCCGGCGCCCGTACCGCCGTCGTGACAGCCACCTGGGCCGCCGGCAGCCACCTGCTGGCCGTGCACGCCGCCGAACTCGAGGACCTCTACCCTCAGGCCGGACCGCCATGGCAACCCGGTGCGCTCCACCTCTCCACACACCCGCGCTCGGGCAGCTCCGAACTCGCGGACCTCGTGGCCGGCGTGGGCAAACGACTGCGTACGGTTCCGGACGAGATGGCCACCGTGACCGTCGACGTCCGACCCTGGTACGACCAGAAGTGGGC
>NZ_JBSGXB010000632.1:0-1447 GCF_053609185.1 Streptomyces sp. NPDC054956
GGGTGTCCCTCGGCCGCGTCCCACAAGGTGTCCACGAGGTGCCCCGCAGGGCGGCCGCAGCCGCACGTGACGGAGTCCCAGCCGTGCCGGGAGATCTCCCGGACGACCGCGTCGGGCACCAGTGGACTGGTGCGGGGCTGCTTATCCGTGGCTCTCACGGAAAGCAGTATGGGAGCAGGTGGACGGCCGGTCCAGTCGCCCTCCCCGTGGAGGATCCGCGGGGATCAGTGGCCGTGCCCCTGGCAGCCGCAGCCCTTCGCCGTGCCGCGCGGCAGCCGCTCGGTGAACTCGCTCTGGGAGAAGACCGCGAGGACCGTGGCCGGCTCGGTGCCGTGGTTGACCAGGGTGATCTCCTTGCCGGCCGGCAGCATCGCGAAGGTTCCCGGGGTCACCGTCTCGGCGCCGCAGCCGCACGAGGCCTCCACCGTGCCGGCGACGCCGGTGAGCAGCAGTTCGGACGCGCCGTGCCCGTGGGCCGGGATGGTGCCGCCCGCCGGCACCTGGATCCGGACCGCCGCGAGCTCACGGAAGGGCCCGCCCTCGGGGTCGAGGCGCAGCGCCGGACCGGCGGTGGTGTCGAGGGCGGTGTCGATGGTCATGCCGAACATGGTGGATTCCTCTACGAGTCGGTGTGCGGCCGCGCCGGGCGGAGCCCGGGTGCGGGAAGGGGGTGGGTACCCGCGCCGATGCCTCGAATTTAGACGACGGGCATCGTCTCAATCCGGGGCGGAACGTCCCGACCTGCCGGGCCCTTCGTCTCGGCCGGAGGCGACCGCCGGTCCCGGAGTGCCCTCCCGAACCGTCCCTCCGGGACCGGTCCTCAGGGACCGCCCCTCCCGGAGTGCCCCTCCCGGACCGGCCCTCCAGGACCGCCCCTCCCGGACCGGCCACCGCCGTCCGGGCCCGCCGGGAGCCGTGGCAGGCTGGGCCCGTGAACGAGGCACCGCGCGATACGGCACGCAGGACACCGCTCCACCTCAAGGTCGCCGCCGACCTGCGGACCGCCATCACCGCGGGCGAGTACGGATCGGGCGCCCGCCTGCCCGCCGAGGACGAACTCGCCCGCCGCTACGGGGTGTCCCGGGGGACCGTCCGCCAGGCGCTCGCCGCGCTGCGCACCGACGGGCTCGTCACCTCGCGGCGCGGCACCCGCCGGGTGGTCCTCGGCGGCGGTCCGGGCGCGGCCGGGGGAGTCGCCGAGCTCCGCAGCTTCACCCGGTGGGCCCGCTCGCTCGGGCAGGAGCCGGGCGGACGGACCGTCGCCGTGACGCCGGGGGAGGCCGACGCGGAGGAAGCGGAGCAGCTGCGGATCGAGGAGGGCGCCCCCGTCCACCGGGTCCTGAGGCTGCGCACGCTGTCCGGGACCCCGGTGATGGTGGAGCGCACGACCTATCCGGAGGCGGTCGGTGCCCTGGTCGCGGCCATGCCCCCGGACACGGTCTCCTAC
>NZ_JBSGXB010000633.1:0-1428 GCF_053609185.1 Streptomyces sp. NPDC054956
CCCTCCTTCCCGCGCCGTGACGACCGTGGCGGCGACCGCCCGCCGTTCCGTGGGAACGACCGTGGCGACCGTCCCTCCGGCGGTGGCTTCCGCGGCAACGACCGCGGCGACCGTCCGAGCTTCCCGCGTCGTGATGACGACCGTGGTGGGTTCCGCGGCGGTCGTGACGACCGTGGCGGGGACCGTCCGTCGTACCCGCGTCGCGACGACCGCGGTGGCGACCGTCCGAGCTACCCCCGTCGTGATGACGACCGTGGTGGGTTCCGCGGTGGCCGTGACGACCGCGGTGGCGACCGTCCGTCCTACCCGCGTCGTGACGACCGGGGCGGCGACCGCGGTGGATTCCGTGGCCGCGACGACCGTGGCGGCGACCGCGACTTCCGCTCGGACCGCGACCCGGTCAAGCGCCTCCCGATCGACGAGGACGTCACGGGCTTCGAGATCGACTCCGACGTTCGCCAGGAGCTGCTGAGCCTGCCGAAGGGTCTGGCGGAGGAAGTCTCCAAGAACCTGGTCATGGTGGCCCGGCTGATCGACGAGGACCCGGAGCAGGCGTACGCGTACTCGCGCATCGCCCTGCGCCTGGCCTCCCGTGTCGCCGCCGTGCGCGAGGCCGCCGGCTTCGCCGCGTACGCCACGCAGAAGTACGCCGAGGCGATCGCGGAGTTCCGCGCCGCCAAGCGCATGACCGGTTCGGTCGAGCTGTGGCCCGTCATCGCCGACTGCGAGCGCGGCCTCGGCCGTCCGGAGCGGGCGCTGGCCATGGCCGGCGAGCCCGAGGTGCAGAAGCTGGACAAGGCCGGCCAGGTCGAGATGCGACTGGTCGCGGCCGGCGCCCGCCGGGACATGGACCAGCTCGACGCCGCCATCGTCACCCTGCAGAGCCCGGAGCTGGCCTCCAGCTCCGTGCAGCCGTGGACCGCGCGCCTGCGGTACGCCTACGCGGACGCCCTGCTGGCGGCCGGCCGTGAGGACGAGGCGCGCGAGTGGTTCGCCAAGACCCTCGAGGCCGACAAGGACGGGGCCACGGACGCCTCCGACCGCCTCGCCGAGATCGACGGTGTCGAGTTCGTCGATGCCTCGCTCGAGGACGAGGCCGACGTCGACGTCGAGGACGACCTCGACGAGGACGACGAGGACTCGGACGACCCCGAGGTCAGGGCCGCGGAGCGGGCCTCCGACCAGGCCGAGTACTACGACGAGGACGACGAGGAGTACGAGGGCGACGACGAAGTCGACGCCACCGACGAGATCGTCGTGCTCGACGAGGACGAGGACGAGGACGAGGACGAGGACGACCGCGCGGACCTCCGCGAGGACGACCGCGATGAGGACCTCGATGAGGACCAGGCCCGCGACAAGGCCTGAGTGAACTGAAAAGGGCGGTACCCCCGGTGGGGGTACCGCCCTTGTGTGTTTCCGTCAGTC
>NZ_JBSGXB010000634.1:0-1427 GCF_053609185.1 Streptomyces sp. NPDC054956
GTCCACTCGTCGTCGGCCGCCAGCCGGAAGGTCCCCTCGAAGGTCCAGGCGCGCCCGGCCGCCACGCTCCGGTCGTCGAGGGCGGTGTCGGGCGTCAGCAGTTTCGCCGGGAGCGGGCGCCCGTACAGGTCCTCGCCGAGCGCGTAGGACACCGTGGAACCGTTCCCGGCCCGCTTCCGGATCGCGTCGAGTGGGGTGGCGGCCGCTTCGGGGACCACGTGGGCGCTGCCGCCGCCGCTGACGAAGGGGGTCCGCCCGGTCGGGCCGACGACGGCGACCGAGCGGGCGGCGGGCCCCGCCAGCGGCAGGGTCGCGCGCTCGTTGCGGAGCAGGACCGCGCCGGCCACGGCGACCCGCCGGGCGATACGGGCCCCGGCCGCGGGGTCGCGGGCGGGCCGGGCGGCGGGGTGTTCGGCGAGCAGCCCGAAGCGGTCCATGGTGACCAGCACGCGGCGGACCGCGAGATCCACGGCGCTCTCGTGGACGGAGCCGCCGCGCACCGCCTCGCGCAGCGGGGCTCCGTAATGGGTGCCGCCGGGCATCTCCATGTCGAGGCCGGCGCCGATCGAGGCCACGGTGCTGTGGGTGGCGTCCCAGTCGGACATCACCCAGCCGTCGAACCCCCAGCGCCCGCGCAGCAGTTCGTCCAGGAGCGGCTTGTTCTCGCAGGCGTAGACGCCGTTGACCTTGTTGTAGGCGCCCATCACGGCGCCGACGCCCGCGGCCACCGCGGCCTCGAAGCCCCGTAGCTCCGTCTCGTGGAGGGTCTGCTCGGAGACGGTCACGTCGACGGTGTCGCGGCCCTTCTCCTGGTTGTTGAGCGCGAAGTGCTTGACGGTGGCGACGAGGCCCTCGTCCTGGATCCCCCGGACGACCTCGGCGACCAGGTCGGCGGTCAGCTTCGGGTCCTCCGAGTACGTCTCGAAGTTCCGCCCGGCGTACGGGGTCCGGATGAGGTTGGCCATCGGCGAGAGCAGCACGTCCTGGCCGAGCGCCCGGCCCTCGCGGCCGATGACGCGGCCGTACTCGCGCGCCAGCGCCGGGTCGAAGGCGGAGGCGAGCAGGACGGGCGCGGGCAGCGCGGTGGCCGGCCCGGCCACGCGGACCCCGGCCGGCCCGTCGGCGAGGCGGAGCGCCGGGATGCCCAGCCGCGGGATGCCCGGTACGTAGCCGGCCTGCCCGAGCGGGTCGGGGTCCGGTGCGCCGTGCAGCAGGACGGTCTTCTCCTCCAGGGTGAGCCGTTCCAGCAGGGCATCGATCCGGGCGGCCGCACCGGCCCGGGGCGCGGCGGCGGGGGCGGTCCTGCGGGGCTGCGCGCCGGGCGGCGGCGCCGGTACGCAGGCGGCCGCCCCGAGGGCGGCGCCGACCGCTCCGAGGAAGCCCATGGCACGGCGTCTGGACACGGCCTCGCTCATGGACGCTCCCTG
>NZ_JBSGXB010000635.1:0-1411 GCF_053609185.1 Streptomyces sp. NPDC054956
GTGTCCGACAGGTCAGACAATGCGGCCGCCGAAGGGACCGCCGGTGGAGTAGTACGTGCCGAGCTCCGTGCGGTAGTCGAGGTCACCGAGGTGCTTCTCGCTGTGGAACTCCGGGGCGTTCTTGATCTGTTCCTTGGTCCTGTCGACCTGGACCTTCTCCTGGTCGACGTCGATCCGGATGACCGTGCTCGCCGGGAGCAGGACCTCCTTGCCGAAGATCCAGACTCCTGTGTCCACGACCAGGTAGGCGTCACCGGCCTCGTAGGAGTGCTTGTCGATCTTGCCGATGTCGCCGTCGGTCGCCTCGACCGTGTAGCCGGTCAGATCGCCACCGGCCATGTGGCCGGCGGTCGGATTGAAGGTCCACACATGCTCAGTCACGCGAAAGCAACTCCTTCGGTCGACGGGGGACGGTGGGTCCTTTGCTCCCGTCCCTCTCACCCGAACGCGCCTGCCCCGCTCTCGGAGCATCATGCGCCGGGGCGCGGTCGGGGCCGGTGCGAAGCCGCAGCGGCCTCCGACGGCTGACCGGCCCGCGTCATCCCCGTACGATCGCGCGCACGTTCTCGACGGTCCCGCAGTCGGCCGCGAGTTGCCGCTCCCGCTCCTGGAGGAACGCCGCCCCGAGTTCGGCCCGGCGCTCGTCCGGGACGTTCTCCCTGGCGTCGTTGAGGATCGTCCGTTCCTCCTCGTCCAGATGGTGGGTGACCGCCTTGACCAGGTCCTCCAGGCGCGCGTCCCACGCGTCGGAGCCCACCTCGGACACCTCCAGCAGTGCCAGCAGCGCCTCGTTGCCCTCGGCGTGCTCCTCGGCGCCGTGCTCGACCTCCTCGTCGTCGACGTCCTTGAACCTCTTCAGCGCGCCGTACACCTCGGCCTCCTCGGCCTCGCCGTGCGCGATGAGCAGGGCGGAGAACTTCGCGAGCGCGCCCGCCCGGTCCGCCTCCACACTGCGCATCCGGCGGAAGAGGTCCTCCATCGTGCGGTGGTCCTTGAGGATCAGGGCGACGACGTCCCCTGTCCCTTGCTTGTCCGCGGCCATTCCATTCCTCCTGCTCCGCCGGGGTCCTGTCCTGCCTAATCGGGGGGTTCCACCACCGGAGGCCGCTCGACGGGCGAAGGCTGGTCGGGGACCGGGCGGGGATCACGGGGCTGGGGATCGGGAGGTCCGGGTTCGGGTTCGCGCGGCACCGGATCCGGCCCGCTCGGTACCGGGGCGGGGCCTTCGGGTTGCGGTTCGGTGGTCCAGTCCATGCGGTTCACCTCGGGGTTCCTTGCCGTACGTCGCGCGTCGGTGATCGGCGCCCTCGGCGCCTGCCCCGTCGCACGTGGCTCAAACGGCGTCGGCGCGGGAACGGGGGGAGATCCGGGGGCCGCCGGCAGCGGGGCCGAAACCGGTGCCGTGCGGGAA
>NZ_JBSGXB010000636.1:0-1395 GCF_053609185.1 Streptomyces sp. NPDC054956
TGCGCGACCAGTGGGTCCAGATCGACCCCGCCGAGGCCAGGCGGGCCCGGGCCCGCCTGCACCAGGACCGCGAGGTGACGACCGCCGACGCGCTGGCCGCCGTACTGACCGGCTCGGCGGAGCTCGACGGCGCGCGGTACGACGTAGAGGCGGCCGGTCCGCTGGAACGGCTCCGCGCGCTGCTCGCCGCCGACCCGGAGCGGGCCGACGAACAGCCCGACGCGCGAACCGCCGCCCCGACCGGCGAACAGCCCGCCCCCGAGCCCGTTGTGCCGCCGGCCGCCCTGCGTGCCACCCTGCGCGACTACCAGCTCCGCGGCCTGCGCTGGCTGGCCCGGATGACCGGACTCGGCCTCGGCGCCTGCCTCGCCGACGACATGGGCCTCGGCAAGACGGTCACCCTCATCGCCCTCCATCTCCACCGGCGGGAGCACCTGCGGGGCGGACCGACGCTGGTGGTCTGCCCGGCCTCGCTGCTGGGCAACTGGCAGCGGGAGATCGAGAAGTTCGCCCCCGGCACCCCGGTCCGCCGCTTCCACGGGACGGCCCGCAGCCTGGAGGGAGCCCACGACGGGTTCGTCCTCACCACCTACGGCACGATGCGGCTGGACGCGCCCCGACTGGCCGCCGTGCACTGGGACATGGTCGTCGCCGACGAGGCCCAGCACGTCAAGAACCCGCGCTCCGGGGCCGCCAAGGCACTGCGGACGATCCCGTCGGACGCCCGGGTGGCCCTCACGGGCACCCCGGTCGAGAACGACCTGTCCGAGCTCTGGGCGGTCCTCGACTGGGCCACGCCCGGCCTGCTCGGCCGCCCCGGCACCTTCCGCACGCGCTACGCCGAGCCGATCGAGAGCGGCCGCGACCCACAGGCGGCGGTCCGACTGGCCGCGCTCGTACGGCCGTTCCTGCTGCGGCGCAAGAAGTCGGATCCCGGGATCGCGCCCGAGCTGCCGCCCAAGACGGAGACCGACCACCCCGTCCCCCTGACCGCCGAACAGGCCGGCCTGTACGAGGCGGTCGTGCGCGAGACCCTCGCCGCGATCTCCGAGGCCGACGGGATGGAGCGGCGCGGCCTCGTCGTCAAACTGCTGACCTCGCTCAAGCAGATCTGCAACCACCCCGCGCAGTATCTGAAGGGGGAGGAGCTCCGGATCGCGCACCGCTCCGGCAAGCTCGCCCTGCTCGACGAGCTCCTCGACACGATCCTCGCCGAGGGCGGTTCCGTGCTGGTCTTCACCCAGTACGTGGCGATGGCCCGGATCCTGGAGAAGCACCTCGCGGCGCGCGGAATCGGCTCCCAACTGCTGCACGGGGGTACCCCGGTGGCCCGCCGCGAGGAGCTCGTGGACCGTTTCCAGGCCGGCGAGAGCCCCGTCTTCCTGCTCTCCCTCA
>NZ_JBSGXB010000637.1:0-1385 GCF_053609185.1 Streptomyces sp. NPDC054956
GGCTGGAGGAGAACGACGCGGCCGGACGTCCCTGGGCGCTGCGGGACCTCGCCGCGGAGGTCGCGGCCGACTCCGGCGCGGTTCGGGTCGCGGTCGTCGCCGCCGACCTGGACGAGCTGGCCGCCCGGCTGGAAAGGGCCCGGGCCTTCGCCCCGGGCGAGGGGGTCCACGTACGGGAGGACTCGGCGGACCCGGGTCAGGTGGCCTTCCTGTTCCCCGGCCAGGGCAGTCAACGCCCCGGCATGCTCGGTGAGTTGTTCACCGCCTTCCCCGCGCTGCGGGAGCTGCTGGACTCGGCGCCGGGCGCGGTGGTCTCCGCGATGTTCCCGTCGGCGGCCTTCACCCCGCAGGACCGGTCCGCACAGCGGGCCGCGGTCACCGACACCAGGGTGGCCCAGCCGGCCCTCGGGCTGGCGGGCTCGGCCGCGCACCTGTTGCTCGGGACCTTGGGCGTACGGCCGGACTGCGTGGCCGGTCACTCCTACGGCGAACTCGCCGCGCTGGCGGCGGCGGGGGTGTGGGACCAGGAGGGCCTGCTGCGGCTGAGCGCGCGCCGGGCCGAGGCCATCCTGGCGGCCGCCGGGGCGGATGCCGGCTCGATGGCGGCGGTGACGGCGCCGCCGGAGGACGTACGGGCCGTCGCGCAGCGCCACGGCTGCGTGGTCGCGAACCACAACGCGCCGCGGCAGTGCGTGATTTCGGGTCCCACGGCATGCGTGTCCGAGGCGGTGGCGGCGCTGCGGGAGGCGGGCCTGTCGGCGGAGCCGATCCCGGTGGCGTGCGCGTTCCACAGCGGGGTGGTGGCGGGGGCTTCGGCGGCCCTCGCCGAGGAGCTGGCCGGGACGGCGACGGCCGATGCCGCCGTCCCGGTCTGGTCGAACACGACGGCCGGTCCGTATCCGGGGTCCGCCGAGGAGGTACGGGCCCTCGTGGCCCGTCAGGTCGCGGAGCCGGTCCGGTTCGTGGAGCAGGTCGAGAACATGTACGCGGCCGGGGTCCGCACCTTCGTGGAGGCGGGGCCGGGCCGGGTCCTGTCCGGACTGGTCGGCCGCATCCTGGGGGACCGGCCGCACACGGTGGTCCCGCTGGACGTGCCGGGCGAACACGGGCTCGTCCGGCTGGTCACGGCGCTGGCGGAACTCACGGCGGCGGGCGTGCCCGTGGCACCGGAGGCCCTGTTCCGCGGCCGGACCTCCCGCCTCCCCGAGCGAGCTCCCCGCCGCCCGGGCTGGCTGGTGGACGGCCACCTGGTCCGCACGCGCGACGGAGCCCCGGTCGCCGGGGGCCTGCGGCCGGCGCGGCGGATCTCGGTGGCGGTGGCGGCGGCTCCGACGGCCGAAGCAGCCTCGATGGCCGCACCGGCGGCCGCGGCCCCGGCGGTGTCC
>NZ_JBSGXB010000638.1:0-1378 GCF_053609185.1 Streptomyces sp. NPDC054956
CGCAGCTCGCGCTGGCCGTACTCGCCGCCGCCGGAGCCGGCGGCGGTGACCACGCCGACGGACCAGGGGTCCGCCTCGTAGTCGGCGCGGCCGAGCCGGCCGTCCTCCAGGGCGAGGTCGGCCGCGGCGAGGGCGTGGTGGGTGTAGCGGTCCGTCTGGACGAGATAGCGTTCCTCGACCATCGAGGCCGCGTCGAAGCCCCGTACCTCGCCCGCGACGCGCAGCGGGAGGTGTTCGCAGCCCTGCCGGGTGACCCGGCCCAGGACGGCGGTGCCCGCCTGGGTCGCCTTCCAGAAAGCGTCGGCGCCGATGCCGTTGGGCGCGACGACCCCGATGCCCGTGATGACCGTACGGCCGCTCACGAGACCACCTCCTCCTTGGATTCCCTGGACTCCCCGGACCGGGTCATGACGACGGCGGACTGGAAGCCGCCGAAACCGCTGCCGACGGAGAGCACGCTGCGCAGCTTGCGCTCGCGGGCGACGCGCGGGACGTAGTCGAGGTCGCATTCGGGGTCGGGGGTCTCGTAGTTGGCCGTCGGCGGTACGACCTGGTGGGTCATCGCCAGGACGCATGCGGCCAGTTCGATCGCCCCGATGGCGCCGAGGGAATGCCCCACCATGGATTTGATGGAGGTCATCGGCGTCTTGTAGGCGTGGTCGCCCAGGACCTTCTTGACCGCGGCGGTCTCGTGGCGGTCGTTCTGCTTGGTCCCGGAGCCGTGCGCGTTGACGTAGTCGATCTCGTGGGCGCCGATCCGGGCCTGGGCGAGGGCTGTTTCGATGGCCCGGGCCATCTCCAGGCCCTCGGTGGTCAGTCCGGTCATGTGATGGGCGTTGCCGAAGGTGGCGTAGCCGCCGATCTCGCAGTAGACGGTCGCTCCACGGGCGCGGGCGTGTTCCAGCTCCTCCAGTACGAGGACGGCACCTCCCTCGCCGAGGACGAACCCGTCGCGGTCGGCGTCGAAGGGGCGGGACGCGTGGGCGGGGTCGTCGTTGTTCGGCGAGGTGGCCTTGATGGCGTCGAAGCAGGCCACGGTGATGGGTGAGACGGGTGAGTCGGAGGCGCCGGCGATGCACACGTCCATCCGGCCCTCCGCGATGGAGTGGACGGCGTACCCGATGGCGTCGAGTCCGGAGGTGCATCCGGTGGAGACGGTCTGGACCGGTCCGCGCGCGCCCGTCTTCTCCGCGACGGCGGAGGCCAGGGTGGCGGGGGTGAACGCCCGGTGCAGGTGGCGCCCGGCGAGCCGGTGGTCCACGTCCCACCAGGCGCCCGACTGGCTGACGGCCACGTAGTCGTGCTCCAGACGGGTGGTGCCGCCCACGGCGGTGCCCAGCGAGACTCCGGTGCGCCACGCCTCGTCGGTGGTGAGGTC
>NZ_JBSGXB010000639.1:0-1368 GCF_053609185.1 Streptomyces sp. NPDC054956
ATTCAGCGCTGCGTTTCGGGCGGAAATAACCCCGAGCAACGGACGGTCGGCACCGCCTGACCCGCCACCTGGGTCCGGGCCGGCCCACTGCCGGACGGGACCGAGGTGTTTCACCCCGCACGCAAGCACCTCCGCACGGAACACCTGGAAAGCGAAAAGAGCGCATCGTGGCCGCAGTCTCAGCCCGTCTTCCCGTCTTCCCCTGGGACAAGCTGGAGCCGTACAAGGCGACGGCCGCGGCCCACCCGGACGGCATCGTCGACCTCTCCGTCGGCACCCCCGTCGACCCGGTGCCGCAGCTGATCCAGCGCGCCCTGGTCGAGGCCGCCGACTCCCCGGGCTATCCCACGGTGTGGGGCACGGCCGCCCTGCGCGACGCGATCACCGGCTGGGTGCGCGGCCGCCTCGGCGCGAGCGCCGCCGGGCACCGCAACGTCCTGCCGGTCGTCGGCTCCAAGGAGCTGGTGGCCTGGCTGCCGACCCAGCTGGGACTCGGCGCGGGCGACCAGGTGGCGTACCCCCGTCTGGCCTACCCGACGTACGAGGTCGGCGCGCGGCTGTGCGGCGCCGAGCCCGTGGTCTACGACGACCCCACCACCGATCTCGACCCGGCGCGCGTGAAGCTGCTGTGGCTCAACTCCCCGTCCAACCCCACCGGCAAGGTCCTCCCCAAGGAGGAACTCGTCCGGATCGTGGCCTGGGCGCGCGAGCACGGAGTCCTGATCTTCAGCGACGAGTGCTACCTGGAGCTGGGCTGGGAGGCCGAGCCCGTCTCCGTCCTGCACGACGACGTCTGCGGAGGCTCGTACGAGGGCATCGTCAGCGTCCACTCGCTCTCCAAGCGGTCCAACCTGGCGGGCTACCGGGCGGCCTTCATCGCCGGTGACGCCGACGTGCTCGGCGAGCTCCTGCAGATCCGCAAGCACGGCGGCATGATGACCCCCGCCCCGGTGCAGGCGGCCACGGTGGCGGCACTGGGCGACGACGCGCACGTCGAGGAGCAGCGGGTGCGCTACGCGGCCCGCCGCGAGGCGCTGCGCACGGCCCTGGAGGCGCACGGCTTCCGCATCGAGCACAGCGAGGCCAGCCTGTACCTGTGGGTGACCCGGGACGAGCCCTGCTGGGACACGGTCGAGCACCTCGCGGCGCTGGGCATCCTGGTCGCGCCGGGCGACTTCTACGGCGAGGCGGGCGCCCGCTTCGTCCGCGTGGCCTTCACGGCGACGGACGAACGCGTCGAGGCAGCGGTCAAGCGGCTGGGCAACTCCAGCCCCGCAGGGGGCACCTCCCAGCGGTAGCTGGGGGAGATTGAGGCGCGGGGGTTCGGGGGCCGGCCCCGACAACGGCGCCGCAGGTAAGTGTGCAGAC
>NZ_JBSGXB010000640.1:0-1338 GCF_053609185.1 Streptomyces sp. NPDC054956
GGTCAGTCGAGGTCCGCCGACGCGTCGGTGAGCCTGATCTCCTTCTCCACGGCGAGGGCCTCCGCGGTCCGGCTCATGAGGAGCAGCTGCTTCCGGTAGCGGATCAGCGAGGCGACGAGCAGATCGGTCCGTTCGGGTTCCATCGCGCACATGCGCCGGGCCGCGGCGACGGATTCGGCGTGCAGTGCCAGTGCCGTTTCCGGAACTCCGGAGAATTCCTGGCGGCTGTATTCCCACAACGCCACCGCGAGGCGGGGCAGATAGGCGAGCGGACTCACGTGGACCAGCACGCGACAGGCCGCGACTTCCTCCTTGGCAGACAGTGTCCCCGATGCGAGAAGGGCCACTCGTGCTCGCAGTACGGCGTCGTGATTGATGTGCGAAGAGGAGTTCATGACGGAGATTCTGAGATCCGAACGGGGCCCCGAACAAGGGAAATCGGATGTGCCCTCAGTCCTACGAAAACGCCGTCTGACCTGTCATGATGGAAACGTCATCACCCCCGCGCCGGTAATTCCGGCTCCCGGCTCCTCGGAATTCCCCGATCCGGACTCGGGTGTCTCGTATTCCTCCAGGACCAGTCCGAACAGGGCGTCCTCGAGCCGAGGAGCTCCCGGAGCGGTCTCAGACAGCCAATGCCGTCGTGATCACCAGGGGCGGGTTCGCCCGTTCCGCCGCCCAGGTACGGCCGGCGGCGAACTCCGCGTCGACGAGGCCGAGCGCCTCGTCCACCGTGGGGCGGTGCTGTACGACGTCCCGGAATCCGGCGCGTTCCAGCAGGGCCGGGTAGACGTCCACGGGCCATGCGTGGTTGCGCATCTCCTGCCAGGATCCGTCCGTGCGCCGCAGCCGTACGGACAGTTCGTCGCCCGGGCCGTACCGCCCGCCCGGCTCGCCGATGCGCAGGGAGGCGTACTCCGTGCCGCTGCACGCGGGATCGGTGGCCAGCAGTACGAACGGGGCCCCGGGGCGCAGGAGTCGGTGGATCTCGCCGAAGACCGCGAGGACGACCTCTTCGGTCGGCAGGGACGCCAGTACGTGGTTGCACATCACCGCGTCGGCGCTGCCGTCCGACAGACAGATCGTCCGGTTGTCCTCGACCAGGTGGTACTCGGCCACGGCGGTGCCGGAGGCACGGGCCAGCGCGAGCATCTCCGGGGAGGTGTCCACGCCCAGGACCTTCGCTCCGAGCTCCCGGGCCGCGTGGTCGGCGACCTTGCCCGGCCCGCATCCGTAGTCCACCAGGACGTGACGGCTGTCGATCCACCGGGCCAGGGTCCGGAAGACGAAGGGGTACCCGAGCAGCCAGTCGGTGGCCGCCTCCACGGCGGCGAAGGC
>NZ_JBSGXB010000641.1:0-1333 GCF_053609185.1 Streptomyces sp. NPDC054956
GTCGTACCGGTCGGGGGTGGCCAGCGCGACCCCGCCGCCCATGGCCAGCAGGGCGACGACTCCCCCGATCGCGAGCGGGGAACGGGTGGCGATCGCGGTGACGGCGCCCAAGGCTCCCGTGACCACCATGACGCCGAGGGAGACGTTCACCGGGGTCTCGCTCTCGCTGCGCGTGACCAGGCCGGCCGCACGCAGATCCCGAAGTACGGCACGTACGGCGTCGAGCTTCGACGCATGGGCGCACAGGTCCGAGGGCAGGTGGACGGCGCCGGGCACCAGGTCCGCGAGCACGGCCGCCTGGAGTACGTCCACACCCGCCGGGCTCGAGGCGACCGTCAGTCCTCTCGAACCGTCCGGCAGCAGGGCGCCGCTGAGGACCATGCCCGACACCACGGTCTGCGACAGGTGGTCGGGATGCAGGCGGCCGGCGTTCAGGGCGGCGACCTCGTAGAGCGTCAGCGGCGCGCCCTCCGGTCGCGGCACGGCGACCCGGGGGTGCTCGGCCCAGAACCGGAACACCAGCCGGTACACGGCGGCGCCGAACACCAGCACCGCGCAGCCCGTCAGTAAGACCCCCACAGCACCCCTCCGGTTCCGGTGGCTTACGCCTCGCCGAGGGCGGCGATGATGTCGGCGGTCGTACTGACCTTGCCCATGCGGGGGAAGATCTTGCCGAAGCTGTGGGCGTGGGAGTCCGGGTCGGTGTCGGCGGTGGCGTCCTCGGCGAAGACGAGCTTGTAGCTGTTCTCCCAGGCCGTACGGGCGGTGGACTCGACGCCGATGCTGGTGGAGATGCCGGCCAGGACGATGCGGTGGATGCCGCGCCGGCGGAGCTGGAGGTCGAGCTCGGTACCGGTGAAGGCCCCCCAGTGCCGCTTGGTGACGGTGACGTCGCCGAGGGCGGCGAGTGCGGCGGGGATCTCGGAGAACGCGGCGGGCGGGGCCGAGGCCGGGCCCGGCTTGTCCACATCGATGGTCGGCAGGTCCCCGCCGTCGGGCGACCAGGCGACCCTGACCAGGACCACGGGCAGCTTCCTGGCGCGGAAGGCCTCGGCGAGGGCGATGCCCTTCTCGAGGACCTCGGCGGAGGGACGGGTGGTGGGCAGGGCCAGGATGCCGCTCTGGAGGTCGATGAGGACGAGGGCGGTGTCGCTGCCGAGGGTCAGAACGGTCATGGGTGTCTCTTCCTTCTCGGTTCGGCGGCCCCCGGACTCCGGACGGTCGGGTAGGGCGCCGCCTCCATGACACGACGATAAGGGAGGTGGCCGCACGGCCGGGGGCGCCCCCGGGGGGGGGGGGGGCCGCGTCGCCGCGCAGGGCGTACAGGGCGTAC
>NZ_JBSGXB010000642.1:0-1324 GCF_053609185.1 Streptomyces sp. NPDC054956
GGTACACGCTGGGCGACGAGGCCCGCCGGTCCGAACTCGTCGACCTCTACGCCCGCGTCCTCACCAAGGCCGAGGCCCCGGGCGTGCTGCCGGCGGCGGGAACCTGGGAGACCTGGCGGCCGGGCCGCGCGCGGGGTCCGCTGGTCGGCGGCCTGCTGAACCGCCTCGTCGGACTGCAGGCGACCCCGTTCGCCCTGCCCGCGGAACGCTTCGACGGCGCCGTCCTGTTCTGGGAGGAGGTCGACCGGTCGGTCTCGCGGATCTGGTGTGATCTGCACACCTTGCGCCTGTCGGGCGTGCTGGACCGGATCGCGGGCATGGTGGTCGGCATTCCGAGCGAGGTCACACCGTACGAGGGCGGCGGCGAACGGGTCGGGCTGCGCGAAGTGGTCCTCGACGTCCTGGCGGACCGGGACATCCCGGTCCTCGCCCAGGTCGACTTCGGCCACACCTCGCCCAACCTGCCGCTGCCCCTCGGGGTCCGCGCGGACGTGGACGCGGACGGCCGCACCCTGACCCTGCTGGAGCCGGCGGTGGCGTGAGGCGGGCCGGGGCGTGGTGCGGGCCCGTGGTGTGGTGCGGGCCCGCCCGCGGGCCGTCCTGGCAGGATGACGGCATGGAACGTGTGCTTGGAATCGGTGGATTCTTCATGCGGGCGGCGGCCGACCCGGCGGCCCTGAGCGCCTGGTACCGCGATTGCCTGGGTCTGGACGCCGACGAGAACGGCCTGTGGCGTCAGGAGGCGGGGCCGACGGTGTTCGCGACGTTCGAGTCCGAGACGGACTACTTCGGGTCCCGCGCCCAGCAGACCATGCTCAACTTCCGGGTCCGGGACCTGGACGCGATGCTCGCGCAACTGCGCGCCAAGGGGGCGGACGTGGCCGAGGAGACGCAGGACATGGACGGCGTCGGCCGGTTCGGCTGGGTCACCGATCCCGAAGGCACCCGGGTCGAGCTGTGCCAGACCGCGTGACGCGAACTCACCCCTCGATCGACGGGCGCCAATCGGCGTCAAGGTTTCCTTGACAAGAGGATCATGTCAAGGAATCCTTGACGTCATGAACCCCTTCCGGAACGCTCCGACCGAGGCCGGCCCCAACGGACCCGCCAATTCCGCCATTTCCTACGCCCTGGGCCTGCTCGCCCTCGCCATCAGCCTGATCGCCATGGCCATGTCCTCCGCCGACAACCTCGGGGCCGGCGCCACGGCAGCGCTCATCGGCGCGGACGTCGTCCTCGTCGCGGTGATGGGCGCACTGCTCGCCGCCCTGCGCGCCCAGCCCGCCGCCGCGAGCTCGCCCGACCCGGCGGGACAGGCGCGCGA
>NZ_JBSGXB010000643.1:0-1297 GCF_053609185.1 Streptomyces sp. NPDC054956
TGCCCACAGTCTGGGGTATCGCGGCATGCGGAAAGGGCCCGGCCACGCCGTCCGGAGACGGCGGGGCCGGGCCCTTCCTTCGGGCTTCGGGCGACTACTTGAGCTTGGTACCCGTGGAACGCAGGTTCGCGCAGGCCTCGGTGACGCGCGCGGCCATGCCGGCCTCGGCGGCCTTGCCCCACGTGCGGGGGTCGTACTTCGACTTGGTGCCGACCTCGCCGTCGACCTTCAGGACCGCGTCGTAGTTGCGGAACATGTGGTCCACGACCGGGCGGGTGAAGGCGTACTGGGTGTCGGTGTCGAGGTTCATCTTCACGACGCCGTTCTCCAGCGCGGTGGCGATCTCCTCGGCCGTGGAGCCCGAGCCGCCGTGGAAGACGAAGTCGAACGGGGAGGACTTGCCGTACTTCTCGCCGACGCCGGCCTGGAGGTCCTTGAGGAGCTCGGGGCGCAGGACGACGTTGCCCGGCTTGTAGACGCCGTGGACGTTGCCGAAGGAGGCGGCCAGCAGGTAGCGGCCCTTCTCGCCCAGGCCCAGGGCCTCGGCGGTGCGCAGCGCGTCCTCGACGGTGGTGTACAGCTCGTCGTTGATCTCGTGGCTGACGCCGTCCTCCTCGCCACCGGTCGGGGTGATCTCGACCTCGAGGATGATCTTCGCGGCGGCGGCCTTGGCGAGCAGCTCCTGGCCGATGGCCAGGTTGTCGGCCAGGGTCTCGGCGGAGCCGTCCCACATGTGCGACTGGAAGAGCGGGTTCAGACCGCGGGCCACGCGCTCGGCGGAAACCTCGAGCAGCGGGCGGACGTAGCCGTCCAGCTTGTCCTTGGGGCAGTGGTCCGTGTGCAGCGCGACGGTGATGTCGTACTTGGCGGCCACGACGTGCGCGAACTCGGCCAGGGCGACCGCGCCGGTGACCATGTCCTTGTTGTACTGGCCACCCAGGAACTCCGCACCACCGGTGGAGATCTGGATGATGCCGTCGCTCTCGGCCTCCGCGAAGCCGCGCAGTGCAGCGTGCAGGGTCTGGGTCGAGGTCACGTTGATCGCCGGGTAGGCAAACTTGCCTGCCTTCGCCCGGTCGAGCATCTCGTTGTAGACCTCGGGGGTTGCGATGGGCATCTGTCCGCTCCTTGGATGTGCGGGGAGTGTGCTTATTGCGGGCCCTGACCTGGGGGCGACGTTGCCGTCGTGCCCATCTTTCCAGACTCGGCGACACACTCCACCTCAGTGGCGGCGCAACATGGGTGCGGCCGGGGGGGGGGGTTGTAGGGTAAAAAAACCCCCCCCCCCCACAAACCA
>NZ_JBSGXB010000644.1:0-1296 GCF_053609185.1 Streptomyces sp. NPDC054956
TGGGGGGGGCGGGGGCGGGGGGGGGGGGGGCCCGTGGGGACGGGCCGGGCCACCCGGCTAGGCCGCCCGGGCGCCCGGACCCGTTGTGGGGTTCGGGGACTCCCGGGGCCACTTCGCTGACCGCCTCTACAACGACGGGAACCCCTCGGGGTCACCGTCGCGCCGCCTGCTCGAGCGGGTGGCCGGGGGCGAGGATCCGGGCCAGCCGTTCGGCGACCTCCTGCGCCGCGTTGCCGGCGGGCGCCCCCGGCTCGACGGTCGCGGAGACCGCGATGGCGAGGCCTTCGGCGGGCAAGTACGCCTGGATCGCGGTGAATCCGGAGAGCGACGGGTTCTGCAGGACCCAGCCCTTCGAGACGACGACGCCGAACCCGAAGTGCCGGTCCTCGACTTGCGCGGTGCACACCGACGCCGGGCAGTCCGCCGTGGGCCGCCCCAGGCCCACGGTGCCCGGATCGAGCTGGATCCCGTACGAGGCGGGCGGGAGCAACTCGCCCGAGCCGATGGCCCGCGCCGAGCGTGCGAGGTCGCAGACGGTCGTGGTCTCTACGGCGCCCGGGGGTCCGGACCAGGAGGGGTCCCAGTACGTGGAGTCCTCGTACGTGCCGCGCTCGGCGTCGTAGGCGTGCAGGACGGGCTCCGGGATCTGCGGAGTGAAGGCGTTGGCCGTGTCGCGGAGCCCGAGCGGCCCCAGGACGCGCTGCCGCAGCAGTTCGTCGAGCGGGATGCCGGAGATCTTCTCCAGGGCGGCCCCCAGCAGCACGAAGTTGATGTGCGAGTGGCTCCAGTTGGTGCCCGGCGCGTACCGGAGCGGATGCGCCAGCGGGTAGGAGAGCAGGTCGCCCGGGCTCCACTGCCGGAACGGGGTGGCGTGGAGGGCGGCGAGGAACTCCGGGTCGCTCGCGTACTCGTACAGGCCGGAGGTGCTGCTGCCGAGCATGCGCAGGGTGATCTCCTCGTTGTGCGGCAGGTCCGGCAGCCAGCGGGCGACGGGGGCGTCGAGCCGGGCCTTCCCCTCGTCGACGAGCTGGAGCAGGACGGTGGCCAGGTAGGCGGAGGCCACCGAGCCGGACCGGAAGTGCATGGCGGGCGTGGCGGGTACGCCGGACATGGACTCGCCGAGCGCGCCGGTGACCACCTCGTGCCCGTCCCGGGTGACCCGCAGGACGACGGCTTTGAGGGCGAGTTCCTCCTTGGCCCGGCGTGCCGCCTCCAGCACCTCCCAGGCCTCCCCGCCGACGGGCCCGGAGGTCGTCGCGCAGGGCGTGCGGGCCGCGGGGCCGGTCGCCGCGGCGG
>NZ_JBSGXB010000645.1:0-1278 GCF_053609185.1 Streptomyces sp. NPDC054956
GCACCGGAGACCACCTCCCCCCGGCCCCACCCGGTCACGGCATCCGCCCAGGCCGCCCCCGGAACGGCCTCCGCGCCGGGAACGGCCCGCCCCGCGCCGCGCGCCGCGGGCCACCGCCCCGCAGGCGAGCCCGTACGACCGCTCCCGGTCACGGCAGCCACCGGAACCGGCCTCACCTCGGCCGTTCCGGCCACCGCGCCCGCGGCAGTCGGTACCGTCCCGGCCCCAGGGGCCGAGGTCTCGGCGGTCCCTGCGACCACCCGCCCCGGAGCGACCGGCACCGGCGGCCCGCCCGCGTCCAAGCCCGCGGCACCGGCACCCGCACCGGCCGTGAACCCGGCTCCCGCCGCCCTCGCCGCCCGCCGCCGCCCGTCCGCGAGCCTCGGCGAGCCGGACCGTCGCGCGTTCCGGGAGCTGGCCTCCGGAGTGTGGGAGAAGCACAGCGGCCCCGTCAGCCAGGCCCTCATCCGGCTGCCCGCCCTGCGCGGAAACGGCGAGGAGGCGGCCCTGGCCGATCTGATCGCCGTCCACCTCTACCTCTCCTCCTCCCCCGACGACCCGTTCGGGGCCCGGGCGCTGGCCGAGGAGGGCGGCGGCGCGCTGCGCCCGTACGCGGCCTGCCTGGCCTCCGGTCTGCAGCGCCTTCCCGCGCTGCGGGGCACCCTCGTACGCGCCGTGGAGCCGTCGGCCGTCCCGGACGAGCTGGTGCCGGGCGAGCTGCTGGAGTGCGACGCGCCACTGGACGTCGTCCACCTGGACGCGCAGCAGGCGCCCCAGCCGCCGCCGTCCCACGTCCGCTTCGCCATCCGTTCCCTGACCGCCCGGCGCACCTCGGTGCTCTCACGTGACGGGAGCGGGGCGCAGGCCCTCTTCGGTACCGGCGCCGCGTTCACCGTCCTGGCCCGCCACGAGGCGGTCGGCGACCTGCCCGCCCGCATCCTGCTGGCCGAACTGCCCACCGGCACCGCCCGGTTCCGGGCCCCCTCGTCCGATGTCGTGGAACGGCTGGACGCCGTGGCCCGCCGGACGGGCCCGGCCGGGGCGATGCCCTGGCCGGACCGGTGCACCGGCCCGTTCCACCGAGTCCCGCCGACCGCCTGAGCGTCGTCGTTCCCCTTCCCCTCTTCCTCCCGCCCCCCGAAAGGCCCACAGCCATGGCAAGCAGAGAGTCCAGCCCGGTAGCCGAGAACACCGGTGGGTCCCCGGTGCGTCGCGCGGCGGCGCTCGCCGTCCTGTCCGAGGAGCCGACGACCGGCCTGTTCCCGGCCACCTCCGCGG
>NZ_JBSGXB010000646.1:0-1258 GCF_053609185.1 Streptomyces sp. NPDC054956
GATCCACCCCGGCGCGGGGCCGGCGGCGCCCCCGCCGCGCGACCCGTCGGGGACGCCCGGCCCGGCGCCGGCGTCCGACCCGGCCCCGGCGTCCGGCGCGGCGTCCGGTCCGGAGCCCGGCTCCGTGCCCGTTTCGGCCCCGGTCGTGGCCGTGCAGCGTCATCGGGCGGAGCCCGCGGAGGAGTCGGTGCCGGCGGGCGGAGCCACGGCCGCGCCGGAGCTGCTCCCGGTGGTACGGCCGGGCCGCGGACCGAACCTGACGGTGGCTCCGCCGCCGGATCTGCCGCCGCGTGTCCTCGCGGCCCAGCGCCTGCCGGAGCCCCCGACGGCCGACCTGCCCGTACAGCGGCTGGACGTCGCGGGTTCCGCTCCGGTGGAGCCTTCGGTGGCCCCGGAGTGGCCGGAGGCCTCGGGGGCCGAGCAGGCGGGGCCGGCGTCTCCCTCGGCCGCTTCGGGCGAGGCTGCTTCCGCCCGGGCGGCATCCCCTTCGGGGACGGACACGGCGTCCGGCGGACTGCCCGTACGTGGCCCGGACGCCGCGTCGAGCGGCCTGCCCGTGCAACGCCTGGCGCCGCCGCAGGGCCTGCCCGTCGGCTCGGGGGACGGCGTCGCGCAGCGCGACGCGTCCTCGCGAGGCCTGCCGTTGCAGCGGCTGGACACCTCCACATCGCCCGGGCCCCCCGTGCCGCCCGTACGAGGTCCGGACGCGCCGATCGCACGGCCCGGGGATGTTGCCGCGCCCCGGGACGCGTCGGCTTCGTCGGCGGACTCCGCGCCGAGCGGGCTGCCCGTGCAGCGCCTCGGCGCGCCGGTCGCCCCGGAGGCGGGGGCCCGAGGCCCGCTCGCCGCGCCGGGAGGTACCGCTCCGCCGGTGGCTCCTCCGGCGGGCGGACTGCCCGTACAACGCCTGGACGCGGGCGGCGCCCCGCAGAGCCCTCCCGCCCTCCCGGGGGCCGCCGGTGCGCCCCGGGCGGACTCTCCGCCGAGTGGTCTGTCCTCGCAGCGGCTGGACTCCCCGGCGGCGCAGGACCCGTCCGGTTCCTCGGGGCCCGAGGCTCCGCCCGCTGCACCGTCTCCCTCTCCGCCGAGCGGGTTGCCCGCGCTGTGGCCCGACGCACCGCTGACGGCGCAGAGCCTGCCCGTCGTCTCCAGGGAGGCCGGTCCGCCGAGCGGGCTGCCCGTGCAGCGGCTCGACGCGCCAGTGGCCGGTTCGGCTGCGGCTCAGGGCCTGCCCGAGGCCTCGGGGGGCGCCGGACGG
>NZ_JBSGXB010000647.1:0-1255 GCF_053609185.1 Streptomyces sp. NPDC054956
GACCGCGCCGACGCCTTCGGCTTCCGGTGGAGCCGGGAGGGCCAGTCCAGCAAGCACATCACGTTCGACTGGACCGGCCCCGACTAGGTCGTCCGGGTCACCGACCCGGCGGCCGGTGGCCGGCGGGTCGGCGAGCCCGTGCCCCTGCTCACTCCGCCCGCAGGGCCCGCACCGTACGGGTGCGGGCCGCCCAGGGCCGCGACCGAGCCCACGTCGGTGCGCAGCGCCATCCCCTCGCCGAGGTCGAACACTTCCCCGACGATCCGCAGCCGGACGGTGCGGTCCTGCTCCGACAGGAGGACCGTGCCGCCCACCGCGACGCCCGCGGTTTTCAGGAAGCGGGTGGCCGCCACCACTTCGCCCGGGGCGCCGAACCAGCGGCCGGACACCATCGTGTGGTCGGCGCCGGGCACGTGGCCCTCGTACGCCACCAGGTCCACGCCGCCCTTCAGCCCGGCCACCGACACCTCCGTCCTGGCGATCCGGTACGAGGACGCGGTCTCGGGCCGGGCTCCGATCGCCCCGGCCACCGCCGCCGGGTCGGCGGGCTCGCGCTGCGGGCTCGGCGGGCCCTCACCGGGCCTGGCGAGCGTCCGGACCTCCACGCCGCCGCCCCGGTCCGGGTCCCCGTCCCGCTGGACCGCGACGAGCGTGCTGCCCAGGCCCACCGCGAAGGTCACCGCGAGCGCGCCGAACGCGACGGCCGCGGCCATCGTCGCCGACCGGGCCGGGCGGGCGAACGGGCTCGCCAGCCCGAGGCTGACCGCACGCGGGAACGGCAGCAGGCCGAGCAGCCGGCGCGCCCGGCGTCCCCGCCCGCCCCCGGCTCCCCGGCCCATGCCGAGCACCCGTGCCGTGTGCAGTCGTGCGGCCCGCAGCGCGGGCGCACGTCGCCCGCATCCTCGCCAAGCTCCGCCTGCGCGACCGGGCCCAAGCCGTGATCGCGGCCTACGAAACGGGCCTGGTCACCCCGGACTGCGGCCGCCGCGGCCCGGATCTACGCTGATGGGGTGACCGGCCGCGCCGGAAGCCCCGGAAGGGCCCGCTGTCGTCCGGAGGCGGCCAGAGGGAGGTGACGCCCGATGTCCGCACCCCGGGCAGCCACGGCCGCGGTCCGCTGCGCGGCCGCCGGAGCCGTCTGCTTGCTGGTCCTCGGGGGCGCCGGTTCCGCCGGGGCCGACGACAACGGCATCGCCGACAAGAGCGCCCGGGCGATCGCCGACGCCTCGCGCGAGGCGATGTCCGGAGCCACGTC
>NZ_JBSGXB010000648.1:0-1253 GCF_053609185.1 Streptomyces sp. NPDC054956
CCCCGCCGTTTCCTCCGGCTCTGGGCGGCGGGTGTGCTTAAAAAACCCATACCCCCCGTTGGTCGCTGTGTTTGTGTTGGGGCGGGGGGCCCTGGGGGGTCCCTTGGCCGGGCGGGCCCGACCGCGTATACCACTACTCGGCTCACGGTATGGACAACTTCGGAATTCCGGCGCAAGGAGCTGAAAGCAGACGGTCGTTGGGGTTACTGTCAGTTTCGTGTTCGCTGCAGAACGTCGCCAATTGATCCTCGAAATGGTGCGGGCCAACGGAGCGGTATCGCTCCGGGAGCTCGCCCGCGTCGTCCAGACCTCCGAAGTGACCGTACGGCGGGACGTGCGGGCACTGGAGGCAGAAGGACTCCTCGACCGCCGGCACGGCGGTGCGGTATTGCCGGGCGGTTTCACGCGGGAGTCCGGCTTTCCGCAAAAGTCCCATCTCGCGACGGCGGAGAAGACCGCCATCGCCGATGTCGCGGCCGGACTCGTCGAAGAAGGCGAGGCCATCGTCGTCGGCGCCGGCACCACGACCCAGGAGCTGGCCCGCCGGCTCGCCCGGGTGCCCGGACTCACCGTGGTCACCAACTCGCTGCTCGTCGCACAGGCACTGGCCCATGCGAACCGGGTGGAAGTGGTGATGACCGGCGGAACGCTGCGCGGGACCAACTACGCGCTGGTCGGCAGCGGTGCCGAACAGTCCCTCCAGGGGCTGCGCGTCTCCCGGGCCTTCCTGTCCGGCAGCGGGCTGACCGCCGAGCGCGGGCTGTCCACGTCCAACATGCTCTCCGCGAGCGTGGACCGGGCGCTGGTGCAGGCGGCGGCGGAGGTGGTGGTCCTGGCCGACCACACGAAGCTCGGGACGGACACCATGTTCCAGACCGTGCCGACGGACGTGATCACGCGGCTGGTGACGGACGAGCCGCCGCCGCACGACGACCGGGCCGGTACGGAGCTGCAGGCGCTGGCGGACCAGGGCGTACAGATCACCGTGGCCGGTGGCGGCTCCGCCTCCGGCGGTGCTTCGGGGGAGGTTCGCCGCCCGCGCCGGGAGTCCCCGCTGCCGGTCCAGCGACGCGGCGGGCCGACGGCGCAGCTCCGTAGCGCGGGGTCGTTGCACGAGCAGCAGGCCGCGGCGGGCGAGCGGGCCCGCGTGGCCGATATGCGGCGCCGCTAGGTCGTCTGCGGGTCCGTTGCCGGGGGCCGGCCCCCCGGACCCCCGCTCCTCAAACGCCGGCGGGGCTGGAGGAATCCAGCCC
>NZ_JBSGXB010000649.1:0-1250 GCF_053609185.1 Streptomyces sp. NPDC054956
CTTCGCGATGGCCTTCGGCCACCCTTGACAGGCCGTCCCGTCCCGGAAAAACACAAGACTCCCGGGATCCCCCCGGGGGATGGCCGGGAGGTCATCCTCCGAGGGGCGGCCTGGTCGCAGCAGGCCCGCCTGTGGCGTTGAGGCGCGCCAGATCGCTACACAGTCCCGCTCGGTTTAGCGTCCGGCGGCCGTCTGGGGCTGGGAGCGCGCCTGATCGCTACGCAGTCCCTGTCGGCTTAGCGGCTGACCGCCGTCTGGGGCTGGTGGGCGCGGCAGATCGCTACGCAGTCGTTCTCGGCTTGGCGGCTTGCGGTCGTCTGGGGTTGATGTGCGCGTCATTTCGCCGCGTGCTTCGGTGGGTTCGGCGTCCGGCGGCACTTTGGGGCTGGGACGCGGCAGATCGCTACACATGTCTCGTCAATGGGCGGCTGGCGGTCGTCTGGGGCGGGTGCGCGCGGCAGATTGCGACGCGCGTCCTGCCGATTGGCGTCCGGCGGCTGTCTTGGGCCGGGCATAGGCCGCCCACGACGACCATGCGCCCCTCTGAGCACGCGACCGCCCCCCGATTACCCTTCCAGGCCTCCCATCCCCCCTTCTCGTGTCCTATTTGCGGTGTTGTGTCGGCGGATTGGGGGTGAAGCGATCACTTCTCCGACGCTAAGGACGAAGATCTCGTCGCTAGACGACATCAGGCGCCCTCCGGGCCCCTGGGCGGCCTATTGCTGGCCCAAGACGGCCGTCAGATGCCAAACGGTGGCCGGTGAGTGGTGATTTGGCGCGCCACCAGCCCAAGCGACCGCCGAACGCCAATGAATGAGGAGTGCGTACCGAAATGGCGCGCCCATCAACCCCACACGACCGTCGGCCGCTGAGCCGGGAGGGTCTGTGTAGCGATCTGTCGCGCCCCCCAGCCCCAGACGGCGGCCAGCCGCCAAGCCGAGTGGGACTGTGTAGCGATCTGTCGCGCCCCCCAGCCCCAGGCAGCGGCAAGACGCTTAGTCGAGAGTGAGTGTGTAGCGATCTGTTGCGCCCACCAGCCCCAGACGGCGGCCAGCCGCCAAGCCGAGAGCGAGTGTGTAGCGATCTGGTGCGCCTCAAGGCCTCGGAGGGGGATGTGGTCCTCCTCGTGTGCGGGTTGGGCTGACCGGCGGAACGCGGGCCCGATGGGCCCCTGACATGGCCGTTCCTCCCGCTACTTCCCTCCCGGCCATCCCCCGGGGGGATCCCGGGAGTCTTGTGTTTTTCCGTGT
>NZ_JBSGXB010000650.1:0-1249 GCF_053609185.1 Streptomyces sp. NPDC054956
CGGGGCCGCGCTGCCAGGGACAGCCCCGCCCGGGGCAGGTGCACCCTGGGCGAAGGCGCCCGGGGCCGGGCCCGCCTGGACCGCGCCGTCCGGGGCCGCACCGGCCGAAGCCGGCGGCCAGGCACCGACGTTGGCGCCCTCGCGGAGTCCCGCGCCGGAGGCCGCGCTGCCCAGGGGCACGCCTCCCGGGGCCGCACCGCCCGCAGCCTGCGGCCAAGCCTCGGGGTGGGCGCCGGCAGGGAAGCCGGCGGCCTGAGCCAGGTGGCGCTCGTCCAGGTCGGTCCGGGTCGGCGGCCAGGTGCCGGGTCCGCCGGGACCGTGCTCCACACCCGCCGGAACCTCTCCGTGGACGGTTGCCCACGCCTCGGCGGTACCTCCCGACGGGCCGCCGCCCCCGGCCACTTCCGGGCCTCCCGACGGGCCGCCGCCCCCGGCCGCTTCCGGGCCGCCCGCCGAGCCCTGCCCGTTGGCAACGATCACGCCGTACAGACCCAGCGGGCTCTGTCCCTGGCCGACGACTCCGCCCTGCGGGTCCGCGAAGCCCGGAGCCGAGCCCGCGGCCGCGTGCCGATGGACCGGCCCCGCGCCGAGGGCGGGAACGGAGTGCCCGAGGGCCTCGACCGGGGCCGCGCCGGACCAGGGGCGCGCCACGGCCGACGCCTCCGATCCCAGGACGCTCAGGTAGCCGAGCATGACGTCCCGCTGCGCCTGGACCAGTTCGCGTGAGCCGCGGAGGTACTCCAGGACCACCTGATCCCGGGGGTCGGTGGCACCGGACCGGAAGCCCCCGGCGGCCGGCACGCCGACCCCGGCCCGGATCAGATGGCCTCCTGCCGGACCCGACACGACCTCGGCGCCCCCGGCCCAACCGCCACCCGCGGCCTGGCCCCCTGCGAAGCCGGGCACCCCGCCCCATGGAGCGCCGCTCGCGGCCTGCACGAACGGGCCCTCCACTCCGGCCACCGGGTCGGCCGACCCGGCGCCCTCTGACCGGCCCCCCGCCACGCCGGGCGCGGCCTCCGCCGCCGTGGACGTGCGGTCAGCCGCGGTCCGGCCGCTGTTCTCAGCCTGGAGCATCTGGTGTCCTCCCGTGTCTTCTGCTGACGCCGACCGGTGGCCTGCGAGGGCCTGGTGACCGTTCACCGCGTGGGCCTGGTGGCCGTTGAGCCGCCCGCCGGCCGGAGCCGGGGCCGGAGCTGCGGACGCCTCCGGGGCCGCGCGCACCCCGGCGGCCGCAGCCGCCGCTGTG
>NZ_JBSGXB010000651.1:0-1241 GCF_053609185.1 Streptomyces sp. NPDC054956
CGGCAGGTACAGCGGCCGGGCGGCGTACTGCGCGAGGATCCCGGCGAGCAGTGGTCCGCAGCCCAGACCGCCCATGTTGGCGGCCGTCGCCACGAAGGTGGCCCGGGAGGCGCCGCCGCGCGGGGCCAGCTCCATGACGTAGGCCGTCCGGGAGATCCTGTCCGGCGCCCCGCAGGGCACACCGGGCGAACGCCTCCCCGCGCCGCCCGGACCGTACCTGCCCGTGGAGCCGCGCCAATGGCCCGCCGCGCGTCTGTCGATGACCGCGGCACTGCGCGCGAGCGCCACCCCGGACCGCGAGGACCGCATGGTCCCGGGCGACATCGCGCAGTTCGCGGCCGCCGGGGGAGGCGTCGGCTTCGGCCACGGAATCGCCGGCGTGCTGCACGCCCTCGCCGAGACCGGAGCCGGACCCTGGCCCGAGGCGGAGCAATGGCTGCTGGACCGCACCGCGGAACCGGACTCCGGCACCCCGCTCGGCTTCTACGACGGCCTGGCCGGCACGGCCTGGACGCTGCACCGGCTCGGACACCCGGACCGCGCCCTCGACCTCGTGGACCGGCTGCTCCACCAGCCCTGGGAGAGCGCGGGCCCCGACCTGTACGGCGGACTCGCCGGCATCGGCCTGGCCCTTGACGCGATCGGCACCGCGAGCGGCGAGGGAGGCCTGCACGCCGCCGCCCTGCGCTGTGCCGAACTCCTCGCCCGCCCGGAGCACCGGCCCGCTCGTGCCGGACTGCTGTACGGCGACTCCGGCCCCGCCCTGCTCTGCGTCCGGCTGTACGAGCGCACGGGCGACAAGGAACTCCTGACCCAGGCCGCCCGGGCGCTCCACCGCGACCTCGACCGCTGCGTCACCAGCGCCTACGGCACCCTCCAGGTGAACGAGGGCTGGCGCACGATGCCGTACCTCGGCGAGGGCAGCGTCGGCATCGGCATGGTGCTGGACGACTGGCTGGAGCACGGCCCGGACGAGCGCTTCGAGCAGGCCCGGCAGCAGATCGTACGGGCGGCGCAGGCGACCTTCTACGCCCAGCCGGGGCTGATGCGCGGCGCCGCCGGGATGATCCTCCACCTGGCCCGGACCACCACGCCGGGCCCGGGCACCGGGCCCGATGCCATCGCCCGCCAGATCGACGCACTGGCCCGGCACGCGGTGCCGTACCAGGGGCATCTGGCCTTCCCCGGCGAGCAGATGATGCGGCTGTCCATGGACCTCGCCACGGGCACGGCCGGCGCTC
>NZ_JBSGXB010000652.1:0-1238 GCF_053609185.1 Streptomyces sp. NPDC054956
GCCGGGGAGGTCGAAGCTCCGCCGCGAAGCGCGGGCGCGTCAGTCGGTCGTTGCCAGTGCCGTGACCAGCGCCGCCGTCACCTGCTCGATCTGCCACGGGCGGGCCCCGTAGCCGGCGAGGGCCTCGGCCACCGCGTCGGCCTCCAGCCGCTGCGGGGGCTCCCAGCACAGCCGGCGGACCGTGTCCGGGGTGATCAGGTTCTCCTGGGGGAGGTTCAGCCCCTCCGCCAGCGCGGACACGGCCGTACGGGCCGCCGCGAGGCGCGCGGCGGCCGCCGGGTCCTTGTCCGCCCAGGAACGCGGCGGCGGCGGACCGGCCGGGGTCGCGCCCGGCTGCGGCAGCTCGTTCTCGGGCAGGGCCCTCGCCCGTTCCACGGCGGCCATCCACTGGTCCAGCTGGCGCCGGCCCATGCGCTGCCCGTAGCCGGGCAGGGCGGACAGGGCCTGCACGTTCAGCGGCATGGCGAGCGCGGCCTCGACGATCGCCGTGTCACCGAGCACCTTGCCCGGCGACACGTCGCGCCGCTGCGCGATCCGGTCGCGGGACTCCCACAGCTCCCGTACGACGGCCATCTGCCGGCGCCGGCGCACCTTGTGCATGCCGGACGTACGGCGCCACGGGTCCTTGCGGGGCGGCGCGGGCGGGGCGGCGGCGATGGCTTCGAACTCCTGGTGGGCCCATTCCAGCTTGCCCTGCCGGTCCAGCTCCTTCTCCAGCGCGTCGCGCAGGTCCACGAGCAGTTCCACGTCGAGCGCGGCGTAGCGCAGCCACGGCTCGGGGAGCGGCCGGGTGGACCAGTCGACGGCGGAGTGGCCCTTCTCCAGCACGTAGCCGAGGACGCCCTCGACCATCGCGCCGAGTCCGACCCGGGGGAAGCCGGCGAGGCGTCCGGCGAGCTCGGTGTCGAAGAGGGAGGTGGGCGTCATGCCTATTTCCCGCAGGCACGGAAGGTCCTGGGTGGCGGCGTGCAGGATCCACTCGGTGCCGGACAGGGCCTCGCCCAGGGAGGAGAGGTCGGGGCAGCCCACGGGGTCGATCAGCGCGGAGCCCGCGCCCTCGCGGCGCAGCTGCACGAGGTACGCGCGCTGGCCGTAGCGGTAGCCGGAGGCGCGCTCGGCGTCCACGGCGACCGGTCCGGTGCCCGCGGCGAAGGCCGCGACCACCTCGGCGAGGGCTTCGGCGACGGCGACCACCGGACGGAAGCCCTCACGGGGATCGAGCAAGGGGACGGGCAGCC
>NZ_JBSGXB010000653.1:0-1233 GCF_053609185.1 Streptomyces sp. NPDC054956
CTAGGTGTGTTGTCCGGGGACGTTGGTGACACACGTGCTGGGTTCTTGAAATGGGTGAGGGCCTCCGGGTTCGGTGTGGATTGCGACATCTACACCTAGCCGAGGAGGCCCTCGTGGTCCACCGTAATGCCCCGCTGACCGAGACCGGGCGACTGCGCCTGGCCCGGTGCGTCGTCGAGGACGGCTGGCCCGTGCGGCGGGCCGCGGAACGGTTCCAGGTCAGCCACACCACCGCGGCCCGCTGGGCCGGCCGCTACCGGATGCTGGGCATCGCCGGAATGAGTGACCGGTCCAGCCGGCCGCACCGCCAACCCGCCAGGACGCCGGCCGACGTGGAGCAACAGGTACTGCGGATGCGGCGCGAGCACCGGATCGGGCCGCTGCGGCTGGCCGCCCGCTGCCGGATCGCACCGTCGACCGCCCACCGGATTCTCCAGCGGCACGGCCTGCCCCCGCTGGCCGCCCTGGACCGGGCCACCGGCGAACCCGTCCGCCGCTACGAACGCGCCCGACCCGGCGAACTCGTCCACATCGACGTCAAGAAGCTCGGCCGGATCCCTGACGGCGGCGGGCACCAGGCACTGGGCAGAGCCGAAGGCCGCCGCAACAAGACCGGTGCCGGCTGGGCCTACCTGCACACCGCACTCGACGATCACACCCGCCTCGCCTACACCGAAGACCTGCCCGACGAGACCGCTCCGACCTGCGCCGCCTTCCTGCGACGAGCGACTGCCTGGTTCGCGTCCGTGGGCATCACCGTCGAGCGAGTGCTGACCGACAACGCCTGGGCGTACAGCAGGAACACCTGGCGCCAGACCTGCCGCGAGCTGGGTATCAGCCCACGCTGGACCAGGCCCTGGCGCCCCCAGACCAACGGCAAGGTCGAACGCTTCCACCGCACCCTGCTCGAGGAATGGGCCTACATGCGGCCCTACACCTCAGACCGCGAACGGATGGACGCGTTTACCGACTGGCTGCACTGGTACAACTACCACCGACCCCACACCGGCATCGCAGGCCAGACACCCGCCAGCCGCGGCACCAACCTGTCCGGACAACACATCTAGGCCGTCTCTTCCGGATCTTGCCTGACCCACGCCGCCCGGCACCGCACCTCGCCGCGTTGGCGGAGTACCCGAGTACGTCCAGTACACGGGCGCCCCGCCAACGCGCCGATGCACGGCACCGGACGACGCGGGCTCAACCGGCAAGATCCGAAAGAGACGGCCTAGC
>NZ_JBSGXB010000654.1:0-1218 GCF_053609185.1 Streptomyces sp. NPDC054956
GAACAGGACCGCCTGATCTACCAGGCCCGCCTCCAAGCCCGCTACGGCCGCTTCTGGCGCCGCAAGGCCCCCGTCGGCGCCCTCATGCCACTCCGGCTCGCCCGCATCGGCGTCCCCCTCTCCCAGACCGCCCCCGAAGGCCTGGCCGCCGCGGGCATCGACCCGCTGCTCCTGCCCCCGCTGCCGGAGACGGCCGACGTGCCGGAGCCGACGCCCCCGGTCCTCCTGTCCGGCACCACCGGCCCGGAGAGCACCGCGACGGCGGGCACCGAGGTCCGCCCCGGCACGCCCGTGGAGGGCGCCGCCGCGGACGCCGCGCTCCCCGCCGGCATCCCGGCCACGGTCCCGGGCGACCTCACCGAGGCCCGGGCCCAGGCACTCACCGAGGCCCGGGCGCAGTCGCTCGCCCAGGCACAGGCCCAGGCATTCTCCCAGGCCCAGGCGCATGCCCAGGCGCATGCCCTGGCGCTCGCCCAGGCCCAGGCCGCGGCGTTCGCGCAGCTGCAGCCGCAGGTGCAGGCCGGGGTGATGACTCCGGCCCAGGCGCAGGCCCTGGCCATCGCACAGGCCCACGCGCAGGTGCAGGCCGAGGCCCGGGCGCAGGCCGAGGCCCGGGCGCAGATGGCGCAGCCCCACCAGGGGCCCGGGGCCGAGCCCGAATTCTGGGACGGGACGGGCGGGGGAAGCGCCCCGCAGGGCCACCCGGCCGCCGCTCCCTTCGCGGTGGACCCGACCGCGATGCCCGCCGCGCACAACAGCGCCTGGTTCGCGGCTCCCCGCGCGCCGCAGGCCGCGTACGAGGGCGGTTACAGCCCCCACCTGGTGGAGGGCCTGGAGCCCACCCCGGTGACGCCCCCGGCCGGCCCCGGCACCGCTCCCGAGCAGCAGGAGCTCCCGATACCGGCTCCCCGCCGCGAGGAGGCTCCTCAGGAGTCCGAGGTCGAGGCCACCATCGACGACGAGAAGTTCGCGGAGGCGGCGTACGAGGTCTTCCGTGCGTACATCGACGAGTTCTCCGGGTTCCCGACCCCCGAGCAGGTGGACATACACCTCTCGGACCGCCACGGGGTCGTGCACCCGCGCAGCGCCACGATGATCCGCCGGCTGATGCCGGACCTGAAGCTGCGTTACCAGCGCGACCTGGAGAACGAGCACATCGCGTAACCCCGTACGGCCGCCCCCCTGGGGGATGTGGAAGGGCCCGCACCCCCCAGGGGG
>NZ_JBSGXB010000655.1:0-1216 GCF_053609185.1 Streptomyces sp. NPDC054956
GCCGGCGTTTGAGGCGCGGGGTCTGGGGCGGAGCCCCAGGGCCTGCCCGATCGTCGGGATCCTGCTCGGGCTGATCGGCTGGGGCGTGGTCGCCGACCGGTACGGGGAGCGGCTGGCCATGTCGGCCGGACTGCTGGGCGCCGCCGCGGCGGTGACCCCGGCGGCGACCGTGCCCGGGGGAGCGGCGATGGGCGCGCTGCTCGTCCTGGCCGGCGCGGCGGGCTCCTCCGTGAGCTCGGCCGCGGGGCGGCTCGTCATCGGCTGGTTCCCGCCCGCCCGGCGGGGCGTCGCGATGGGGGTGCGGCAGGCCTCGCAGCCGATCGGCATCGCGCTGGCCGCCGCGGTCCTGCCCGTACTCGCCCACCAGGCGGGCCTGTCCGCGGCCTTCGGCTTCTGCGCCGCGCTGTGCGGGGGCGCGGGGGTGGCCAGCGTCCTGTTCGCCGTCGACCCGCCGCGCCCCGAGCCGGTGGCCGGCGAGCGGACGCACGGCCCCTACCGGGGCGGCTACCTGTGGCGGCTGCACGGGGTCGCCGCGGCGCTGTGCGTACCGCAGTTCGTGGTGACCGGGTTCTCCCTGCTCTTCCTGACCGAGGTGCGGGGATGGTCCCCCTCCACCGCCGCCGCCGTGCTGGCCGTGGCCACCCTGGCCGGTGCGGGCGTACGGCTGCTCGCGGGCTGGTGGTCCGACACGCTGGCCAGCCGGGTCCGGCCGATGCGGCTGCTGGCCCTGGCCACCGCGGTGGACCTGGCGCTGCTCACCGCCGGAGCCGCCTGGCGCTCGCCGCTCGCCGAGGTGGCCCTGCTGCTCGCCTCGGGCCTCACCGTCAGCACCAACGGCCTGCACAGCACGGCCGTCGCCGAGTACGCCGGGCCCGACTGGGCGGGGCGGGCGCTGGGGGTCCACCTGATGGGGCAGCACGCCGCGGTGGTCCTCATCCCGCCGCTGGCGGGCGCCCTGATCGCAGCCCGCGGCTACCCCACCCTGTTCGCCGCCACGACGGCCTTCACCCTCCCGGCGCTGCCCCTCCTCCCCACCAAGGACCGCCCGGCCCGCTGGGCCGCCCCCCGAGTCACCACCTGACCCCACCGGTCCCGGCCCACGCCGTGCGCCTGCGCGGCGCCGCTGCACGGGGGCCAGCCCCCGGACCCCCGCGCCTCAAACGCCGGCGGGGCTGAATTTCGGCCGGTTTCGGCCTGCTGCGTGCGCGCAGCGCAC
>NZ_JBSGXB010000656.1:0-1203 GCF_053609185.1 Streptomyces sp. NPDC054956
TTCGAATCTCGTATCCTCCGCCATTGCTCTCACCGGGCAATACGTTGAAGGGCCCCACCGCTTGCGGTGGGGCCCTTCGTCGTTCCTCAGGTCTCGTTGTTCTGGTCTTTGTCCACGAGACCCGTCTCTGAGGGGCCCCAGATGGCCTCCCCGATCTTCTGTGCCACGTCCTTCAGCATGGCGTCGGGCACGTGCAGGTACCGCGCGCGCATCCGGGAAGAGGTTCCCGCCTCCCAGCCCATGATCTGGTCGATGACCCGGTCCGGGACCCCGAGCAGCATGAGCACGGTCGCGGCGGTGTGCCGTGCGTCGTGAAGGCGCGCGTCCCTCACCCCCGCATCCCCGATGAGCTTCTTCCAGTCGTGATAGTCCGTGTTCGGGCTGAGTGGACCGCCGAGCGGCTTGGTGAAGACGTACTCCGACTCGGTCCACTGGTCGCCGGCCGCCTTCCGCTCGCGGGCCTGCACCTCCTTGTGCGCCCGGAGCATCCGGACCAGAGGCCCCGGCAGGGGCACCGCACGACGTCCGGCGCGCGACTTGGTGTTCTTCGTCTCGCGCCGCACCTGGCTACGCAGAGGGCAGTACCCGGCCTTCCGGCCGCACGGCTCAGCCTCCTTGCACCCGTGCGCGTACTTCGGCCGCAGCCGGTTCCGGCGCAGCTTCAGGTACTCGTGCTCCAAGTCCACGTCAGCCCACCGAAGCCCCAGCGTCTCCCCCTGCCGCAGGCCGAGCGCGAGGGCGAGCATCCAGCGGGCACTGTTGCGGCGCTTGTTCACCTCGATCAGCAGGCTCTGCACCTCCTCGACCGAGTAGGGCTCGATCTCCTCTTCGGCCTCCTCCACCCGTGGCGGCTTGGCCAGCGCAGCGGCGTTCTTCGCGGCGTGGCCGCGCCGGACCGCTTCACCCAGGGCGGTGCGCGCGGTCCGGTGGGCCTGGTGGGCCGTGGCGGGCTTGCTGCCCTTCGCCTTCATCCGGCGGTAGAGGCTTTCCAGGTGTTCCGGCTCCAAGCGGTCAATCCGGTGCTTGCCGATGCCAGGCACGAGGTGCACCCGAACCGCCACCTCGTAGCCGTCGTAGGTGTTCTCGCTGACGGCTTCCTTGGCGATGTTCTCGACCCAGTGCCACAGCCACTTCTCGACCGTCCACAGCTTCCCGGGCTGCTGGGCTGTCCCCTGGTCGCGCTGCTTCTCCAGCCGCTTGACC
>NZ_JBSGXB010000657.1:0-1189 GCF_053609185.1 Streptomyces sp. NPDC054956
GTCGCTTCGCGATGGCCTTCGGCCACCCTTGACAGGCCGTCCCGTCCCGGAAAAACACAAGACTCCCGGGATCCCCCCGGGGGATGGCCGGGAGGGAAGTAGCGGGAGGAACGGCCATGTCAGAGGCCCATCGGGCCCGCGTTCCGCCGGTCAGCCGAACCATCACGAATGGACGACCACATCCCCCTCCGGAGCGTTGAGGCGCACCAAATCGCTACACACTCCCACTCGGCTCAGCGGCCAACGGCCGTCTGGGGCTGGGAGCGCGACAGATCGCTACACACTCGCCCTCGGCTAAGCGCCTGGCCGCCATCTCGGGCTGGTGGGCGCGACAGATCGCTACACAGACCCTCCCGGCTTAGCGGCTAGCGGTCGCCTGGGGCTGGTGGGCGCGACAGATCGCTACACAGTCGCCCTCGACACAGCGGCCAACCGCCGTCTGCGGCTGGTGGCGCACCAAATCGCTGCGCGCTTCTCATCCATTGCCGTCCGGCGGTCGCTTGGGGCTAGAGCACGCCAAATCGCCACGTGATGCGCCGTGTTTGGCGTCTGGCGGCCTTCTTGGGCCGGTATTGGGCCCCCCAGGGGCCCGGAGGGCGCCTGATGTCGTCTAGCGACGAGATCTTCGTCCTTAGCGTCGGAGAAGTGATCGTTTCACCGCCAACAGGCCGCCAAACCGACCCAAATTGGACACAAGAAGGGGGTGGGAGGCCTGGAAAGGCAATCCGGTGGCGGTCGCGTGCTCAGAGGGGCACATGGTCGTCGTGGGCGGCCTATGCCCAGCCCAAGACGGCCGCCGGACGCCAATCGGCAGGGCGCGCGTAGCGATCTGCCGCGCGCACCCGCCCCAGACGACCGCCAGCCGCCAAACGATGAGGAGCGCGTAGCGAAATGACGCGCACATCAACCCCAGACGACCGCAAGCCGCTAAACCGAGAACGACTGCGTAGCGATCTGCCGCGCGCACCAGCCCCAGACGGCGGCCAGCCGCTGAGCCGAGACGGTCTGTGTAGCGATCTGGTGCGCCTCAACGCCACAGGCGGGCCTGCTGCAACCAGGCCGCCCCTCACCCTCTGACCCCCGGCCATCCCCCGGGGGGGATCCCGGGAGTCTTGTGTTTTTCCGGGACGGGACGGCCTGTCAAGGGTGGCCGAAGGCCATCGTGAAGCGACGCGACCGAAGGGAGCGC
>NZ_JBSGXB010000658.1:0-1172 GCF_053609185.1 Streptomyces sp. NPDC054956
GGGGGGGGGGGGGGGGGGGGGGGCCCGGGGGCCCCCCGCGGGGGGCCGGGGGCGCCTCCGCGTCCCGCTGCACCACTGGGGGCGGGCCCGGCGGGGCCTGCCACGAGGAGCGCTGGAGCGCGGCAGGGCCGGTGGCCGTCGCCTGGGAGTCGGCCACCGCGCCCTCCGGGCCGGGCACGCGCGCCGCCTCCCGGACGGCGGCGGCCGGAGGCACGGGCGAGGCCCGCACCCAGGTCAGCGGCACCACGGCGGACTCCGACGGCTCCGGGAACCCGTCCGGCGCGGCCTCGGAGGAGTACGAGGACGGTGAGGGTGACGGCGCGGGCGCGGACTGGAGGAGCGGTCCCCGCTCCCCGATCAGCCCGGCGACGGGGCCCGGCTCCACGGCCCGCTGGAGCGGGGCGAGCGGTACGAGGGGCAGCGCCGGGAGCGCGGCCGGGAGCCCGGGCCCGTCGGGGCGTACGGGCCCTTCGGCCGGAGCCCGCCGCTCGGCCTGGAGCGCGAGCACGTCGGGGCGTACGGCACTCTCGGTGGCGGCCTGCCACTCCGGCTGGGGCGCGAGGGCTTCGGGGCGCACGGCCCCCTCGGTGGCGGCCTGCCACTCGGAATGGGACGCGAGGGCGTCGGGGCGTACGGCCCCCTCGGCGGCCTGCCGCTCGGACCGGGGTGCGAGTACGTCGGGGCGTACGGGCGGGGCGGGCGGGTACGCGGGAGCGGATGGGGCCGAGCCGGACGGGATGCGCTGGGCCGACGTGAGCGGAGCACCCAGGCCGACGCGGCGGGCGGTCGGTTCCGGCGAGCCCGGGCCGGCAGCGGGGTCGGGTGACTGGATCGGGGCCTGCATCGCGGGCTGGTTCCCGGGCTGGGCCGGGTCCTGAGGCGGGGCCGGCGTGGAGGGGCGTGCCGGGAGCGGGGCGCCCAGCCCAAGACGCCTCGACGGCGGCGCGGCGGGGGCCTCCGGAGGGCCGACCGGGGACTCGGACCCGGGCGGTGCCCATGGCGCCGAGTACCCGGCCGGGGAGTCCAGCCGCTGGACCGGCAGTGGCGAGCTCCCGGTGGCGTCCTGGTCGCCGCCCTCCGCGGGCCACCGGCCCACGAGCGGCATCTGCGCGGGCCCCGGCCCGGTCTCCAGCCGTTGCAGGGGAACCCCGGCCGTGGGAGGGGCCGGCAGG
>NZ_JBSGXB010000659.1:0-1171 GCF_053609185.1 Streptomyces sp. NPDC054956
CGGTGGTCGCCGAGCGGGCCGGCATGGCCGTCTACGCGCCCGCCCCCGGCAACGGCGTCGGCGACCCGGTCCAGGTCGCCAAGGACTCCATCGAGTACGCGCGCACCAAGCAGTACGACGTGGTCATCGTCGACACCGCCGGCCGCCTCGGCATCGACGCCGAGCTGATGCAGCAGGCCGCGGACATCCGCGACGCCGTCAGCCCGGACGAGATCCTCTTCGTCGTCGACGCCATGATCGGTCAGGACGCGGTCAACACCGCCGAGGCCTTCCGCGACGGCGTCGGCTTCGACGGCGTCGTGCTCTCCAAGCTCGACGGCGACGCCCGTGGTGGTGCCGCGCTCTCCATCGCGCACGTCACCGGCAAGCAGATCATGTTCGCCTCGAACGGCGAGAAGCTCGACGAGTTCGACGCCTTCCACCCGGACCGCATGGCGGGCCGGATCCTCGACATGGGTGACATGCTCACCCTCATCGAGCAGGCCGAGAAGACCTTCAGCCAGGCCGAAGCCGAGAAGATGGCGGCCAAGCTGGCGAAGGGTCCCAAGGAGTTCACGCTCGACGACTTCCTGGCCCAGATGGAGCAGGTCCGCAAGATGGGCTCCATCTCCAAGCTGCTCGGCATGCTGCCCGGCATGGGGCAGATCAAGGACCAGATCAACAACATCGACGAGCGCGACGTCGACCGCACCGCCGCGATCATCAAGTCGATGACCCCGGCCGAGCGCCACGACCCGCACATCATCAACGGCTCGCGCCGCGCCCGTATCGCCAAGGGTTCCGGTGTCGAGGTCAGCGCCGTGAAGTCGCTGGTCGAGCGGTTCTTCGAGGCCCGCAAGATGATGTCCCGCATGGCCCAGGGCGGCGGCATGCCGGGCATGCCCGGCATCCCCGGGATGGGCGGCGGCCCCGGCCGGCAGAAGAAGCAGGTCAAGCAGGCCAAGGGCAAGCGCAAGAGCGGCAACCCGATGAAGCGCAAGGAAGAAGAGGCCGCTGCGGCCGCCCGCCGCGAGGCGGGCCCGCAGGCGGTCGAGCCCGCCGCCGGCGGCAACCCGTTCGGCCTGCCGGCCGGCGGGGGCCAGGCGGGCGGGGACTTCGACCTCCCCGACGAGTTCAAGAAGTTCATGAAGTAAGGCGCGCGAGCGTCGCGAAGGGCCCCGACCGGTGTCGC
>NZ_JBSGXB010000660.1:0-1168 GCF_053609185.1 Streptomyces sp. NPDC054956
GGCGCGGCCGGCATGGGCGCTCGCGCTTCAGGTGGACAGACCGAAGGGCCCGGGTTCCGTACGGAACCCGGGCCCTTCGGCGTGGTGTCGCAGACCTACTGGCCCGCTAGCCCTGGAAGCCCTCCAGGAGCCCCTTGAGCAGGGCGGCCGAGGTCAGTTCGGCCGGGGCCTGGCCGGCGTGGAAGAAGCCGGCGTTGTCGGCGTCCAGCTTGCGCAGGAAGTCGAAGGCCTTGGCTTCCGGGTCGCCGAAGGCGACGAACTGCCAGTGGATGCCGGGCGCGGAGGTGGCCGCGTCGGCGATCGCCTGGCGGGCGGGGCGGACGTTGTCGGGGGCGCCGTCGGTCTGGAAGACGACCAGGGCCGGGCCCTCGCCGCCGTCCTTCTGGTAGCGCTCGACGACGGCCTCGACGGCGACGTGGTAGCTGGTGCGGCCCATCCGGCCGAGTTCCGCGTGGCGGGCCTCGACCCAGCCCTCGTCGTAGGCGTCGAGGGAGAGGTCGGCGGTGCCGTCCAGCTCGGTGGAGAAGAACACCGTGCGGACGGTGGCCTCGCCGTCGAGGTGCGCGGCGATCGCGAGGGCGTGGTCGGCGAGGTACTGGGCGCTGCCGTCCTTGTAGAACGACCGCATCGACCCCGACCGGTCGAGGACGAGGTACACGCTCGCCCGCGCCCCGGCCTTCCCCTTGCCCCGCAGCACCTGTCCGGCGGCCTTGTACGCGCCTGCGAGCGCGGGCGCTTGCCGCTTGAAGTCCCCGAGCGCAACGGCGGGGCCATCGGCGTCCGCCTCCGGCGCTTCGTCGGCGTCAGCGGCGACGACCGCGACCGGCTCGGCCTCCGCTGCCTCCGCGGCAGCCGCGACCGGCTCGGCCTCCGCTGCCTCGGCGGCGACGGCGGCGGGCGCCTCGGCCTCGTCCTGCGCCTGCGGCGCGACGACGTCCGTCTCTGCGGCGACGGCCGCGACCGGCTCCGCCTCGGCTTCGTCCTGCGCCTGCGGCGCGGCAGCCTCGACCGGCTCCGCCTCCGCTGCCTCGGCGGCCGGAGCCGCCTCCTCGTCGTGGCCTTCGGCCACGAGCGCGGCGGGCTCGGTCAGAGTGTCGGCCTCCGGCACGGCCACCTCGGCCTCGGCGGCCGGAGCCGCCTCCGTCGGGTCGGCCTCGGTGGTGGCTGC
>NZ_JBSGXB010000661.1:0-1160 GCF_053609185.1 Streptomyces sp. NPDC054956
GCACACGTGGTCGGCGGCTCGGCGCTGGTGATCTACGGGATCATCGCGGTGATGGGCGTCGACATGCTGGGGCGGACCTCCCCCGGCACCGGAAGCGGCTCCACGGTGATCGCGCTGGCCCTCACCGCCGGGCTCCTGCCGGTGGTGGCACCCGACCTCTACCAGGGGTTCCCCGTCTGGGCCCGGACGGTCCTCGGCAGCGGGGTGGTGGCGGGCACGCTCACCGCCGTCCTCCTGCACGCCCTCTTCCGCACCCGCTCCGGCCGGGCGGCCGCGGAACCCTCCGGCGCGGCCCCCGAGCCCTCCCGCCCCGCCTGACGGCGGCGGCTCCGGGGGGCGGCTACCGCCCCGGGCCGAAGCAGGGTAGAACTGCTCTGCGAAAGAGGGGGCTGGGATGCGGCGCGGGATGATCGAGTGGTTCCTGGGCGCGGCCGACGAGGAGACGAAGGCACTGGAAGACGTGCCCGGCATCGATCCGGAACGGCTGCGCGAACTGTGGTGCGCCGAACCGGAGCTGATGCTGCGCCTCGAGGGGCTCTACGCGGCTTCGCAGCGGGCCTTCGTTCGCCGTACCCGGGCCGCCGTCGCGGAGGACCTGCTCCGCGCCCTGCGCGCCGTCGCCCGGGGCGCCGACGTAGCCCGGCTGGACACGGCGGTCGAATCCGCCGAGTCGCGGCTGGAGGCCGACACGGCGACCGCCGGGGCGCGCGGCCTGAACATCGGCCTGACCTGCGGGATCCTGGTGAGCCCGGTGGTGCTGGTCGTGGTCTTCGCCCTGGGGGCCTGGGTGCCCGCGCTCTTCGGCGTGGACTTCGGCTGCCAGGAGCGGCTGGCGCTCGTCCACGCCCTGGTGTGCTTCGCGGGCGGCGCGATGGGCGCGGTCTTCAGTGTGATCATCAGGCTCCGCGACCCCCGCCAGCTCATCCGTTCCCGGGGCGGACAGGGCGCCACCCCGGCCGCCGATCCGGCGCAGCTGTCCCAGGCGCTCCGCCTGGAGGGCTGGTACCGCGTGGTGGTGGGGTGGTTCCTGGCCACCTCGCTCTTCCTGCTCATCAGCGGCGGCATCCTCACCGTGATCACCCCGCCGCTCACCCCGGCCGAACTGTGCGGACCGGGCACGCTCGACGCCGCCGGGCACGAGGCCCTGATCAAGGGGTGGT
>NZ_JBSGXB010000662.1:0-1145 GCF_053609185.1 Streptomyces sp. NPDC054956
CCGTCGAAGCCCTTCTTCGAGGAGTCGTAGCCGATCTCCAGGATCTTGTCGCGGACGAGCTGCGCGATCGGCGCGTACGCCTTCGTCGTCACCTCTCCCGCGATGTGCACGAGACCGGTGGTGATGAGGGTCTCCACGGCCACGCGCGAGGTCGGGTCCTCGGTGAGGAGCGCGTCGAGGATGGTGTCGCTGATCTGGTCAGCGATCTTGTCGGGGTGACCCTCGGTCACGGACTCCGAGGTGAAAAGGCGACGGGACACAACGCTCCCTGGGGTTGCAGCGGCTGCTGGCTGAATCATTGGCGGAACCACATCGGAGGCTGCGCCCGATCACGTTCCGGATGCAGTTTATCGGTCGTCACCGTCCGCCGGACCACCCGTCTCGCCCTGTGGGAGGCGTGTGACCTGCGGCACTCCATTCTGACGCAAGGAATTGCCCGCGGAAAGGGGCGCTGCTCAGGCGCGTCGTGATCCGATGCGCGGAGCGACCTGGTCCCAAATCACCTCTGCGAGGGCTTCCTTCGGACCATAGGGCACAGCGACCTCGCTCCCATCGGAGGCCAGGATAACGGCCTCGTTCTCCTCGGAACCGAAGGTCTTGCTTTCGCCGACCTCGTTGACCACGAGGAGGTCGCAACCCTTTCGGAGGAGTTTGGCGCGGCCGTTGGCGAGTACGTCGTCCGTCTCGGCGGCGAATCCGACGACGATCTGGCCCTCCCGGGCACGGTCGGCGGAAATCTCGGCGAGGACGTCGGGATTGCGCACGAGGGCGACCGGAGCGGGGTCTTCCCCGTCCTTCTTCTTGATCTTGCCGCCGGCGTACTGCGCCGGGCGGAAATCGGCCACGGCCGCGGCCATCACCACGGCATCGGCGTCCGCGGCCGCCTTGAGCACGGCCTCGCGCAGCTGCAGGGCGGTCCCGACCCGTACGACGTCCACCCCGGCCGGGTCGGCGAGGGCGGCGTTGGCGGAGACCAGGGTGACCCGGGCCCCGCGCGCGACGGCGGTACGGGCCAGCGCGTAGCCCTGCTTGCCGGAGGAGCGGTTGCCCAGGAAGCGGACCGGGTCCAGCGGCTCCCGGGTGCCGCCGGCGCTGATCACCACGTGCCGGCCGGCGAGGTCGGGCGCACCCGTGCCGCCCGGCAG
>NZ_JBSGXB010000663.1:0-1137 GCF_053609185.1 Streptomyces sp. NPDC054956
TTCTTTCATGCCCGCGGTCGCACCCGTACCTCCGTCCAGATGATCACCCGCGCCCGCATGCCTCGAACGAAATCCGGTTTGCCACAACGCACTGATTGCTACGCAGTCCCGCTCGGTTTGGCGTCCGGCGGTCGTCTGGGGCTGGTGGGCGCGGCAGATCGCTACACAGTCGTTCTCGGCTTGGCGGCTTGCGGTCGTCTGTGGTTGATGTGCGCGTCATTTCGCCACGTGCTTCGGTGGGTTCGGCGTCCGGCGGCAGTTTGGGGCTGGGGCGCGTCAGATCGCTTCACACGTCTCGTCGATGGGCGGCTGGCGGTCGTCTGGGGCGGGTGTGCGCGGCGGATCGCTACGCGCGCCCTGCCGATTGGCGTCTGGCGGCCGTCGTGGGCGGGGCACAGGCCGCCCACGACGACCATGTGCCCCTCCGAGCACGCGACCGCCACCCGATTACCCTTCCAGGCCTCCCACCCCGCTTCTTGTGTCCCATTTGCGGCGTTTTGGCGGCGGATTGGGGGTGAAACGATCACTTCTCCGACGCTAAGGACGAAGAGATCGTCGCTAGACGACATCAGGCGCCCTCCGGGTCCCTGGACGGCCTATTGCTGGCCCAAGACGGCCGTCAGATGCCAAACGGTGGCCGGTGAGTGGTGATTTGGCGCGCCACCAGCCCAAGCGCCCGCCGAACGCCAATGAATGAGGAGTGCGTATCGAAATGACGCGCCCATCAACCCCACACGACCGCCGGCCGCTGAGCCGGGAGGGTCTGTGTAGCGATCTGTCGCGTCTCTCGGCCCCAGACGGCGGTTGGCCGCTGTGTCGAGGGCGACTGTGTAGCGATCTGTTGCGCCACCAGCCCCAGGCGGCGGTCAGCCGCTTGGCCGAGAGCGGGTGTGTAGCGATCTGTCGCGCTCCCAGCCCCAGACGGCCGTTGGCCGCTGAGCCGAGGGCGACTGTGTAGCGATTTGGTGCGCCTCAGTGCCTCGGAGGGGGATGTGGTCGTTCTCGTGTGCGGGTTGGGCTGACCGGCGGAACGCGGGCCCGAATGGGCCTCTGACTCGGCCGTTCCTCCCTCTCGTTCCTCCCGGCCATCCCCCGGGGGGATCCCGGGAGTCTTGTGTTTTTCCGTGTCGGGTCGGT
>NZ_JBSGXB010000664.1:0-1129 GCF_053609185.1 Streptomyces sp. NPDC054956
CAACCGGAATCGTGGCCCCGGCCGCGTCCGGCGGGAGCATGATCCGGCCGTCGGGCGTTGGATCGTTGAAAGCAGCGGTCCCGTTGGACGCACCGCACCACCTGATTGACGAGGAGGACCCGATGAGCACGGCCCACGAGGCACGGCAGTGGCCGGACGAGGTCAGTGTCGACAACGCGAGGACGACGCTGCTGCAGCTCCTCGCGCGGGCGGGGGTCCCCTCCGGTGACGCGTGGGACCTGATCGGGCTCGTGGAGGCGGGTTCGCTGGCTCTCGCGTACGAGGAGCTGAGCGGCGGTGGCCGGAGTGCGCCGGGGGACAAGGGGGAGGAGTACGAATCGGGCTGGCTCGACGGCTCCGCGGACCTCCTGGAGGAGCTCGGCGCCGTGGCCGAGCGGGCCCTGCTGCGGGTCGTGAGCCCGGACGGGCAGCCGGGCCCGGCCGGGGAGCACCCGCGGGCCGGACGTATGGAGGTCGAGCGGGCGCGGGTGGCGCTCACGCCCCTGTACCTGTCGTTCACCACGGTCTCGGAGCTGGACCCGGAGGTGACCGAAGAGGTGCTCCGGGCCGTCCTCGGCACGATGAGCCCCCGGCAGCGAGCCGGGTACGCCGGGCGGCTGACGCAGTTCGCCACGGCCCACCGTGACCGGCTGGTGCGGCTGTTCGCGGAGTTCGGACCGGGAAGCGCGATCACGGTCCACGGCCGCTACTCCCTCCTCCACTCCGCGACGAGCATCGCCGTACTGGAGCGGCTCGCCGCCACACCGCGGGAACTCCGGGAGGAGTGGGACGCCGCGGAGCTGCCGCCGGCCTGGCTGGACGGACTCACCACCGCCTGGAACACCCCGGCCTGACCGCCGCCTGCGGGCGCCGCTGCGGCGCGCACACCGCAACGCCCGTCCCGGCCACGGCTCCTCGTCCGCGGCCGGGACGACAGGTCAAGCGGCCCGCGCGCCTGGCCGGGGATCTCCGGCGCTCCGGCCGCGCCCCGGCGTTACCTCAGGGCCTCGAAGGAGGAGACGAGGTCGGACGGGGAGGGAAGCGCGTTGATGTCGGCCTGGGTGGCGGCGGCGGCCTTGCGGAGGTCGTCGTCGGTGAGGAGACGGTTGAGCAGGTCGGCGTCCACGCC
>NZ_JBSGXB010000665.1:0-1086 GCF_053609185.1 Streptomyces sp. NPDC054956
GCCCCCGAGGGCGCGGGCGCCGCAGCCCCCGAGAGCGCGGCGGGCGCCGCCCCGAACCCCTCGGCCGCGCCGAGCCTGCCGAGCCCTCCGAGTCCGCCGGTCTCTCCGAACCCGCCCAGCCCTCCGAGTCCTCCCGGGGAGGACGAGCCGCCGTCGGCCGGCCGCTGACGACCGCCGTGTTCCTGCGGGCACTGCTGTTCTGGTTCGCCCTCACCGTCGCGGCCGGCGCCATCGCCTTCCCCACGAAACCCGAGAGCCAGGCGGAGGCCGCCGCGAACCACCAGTCCTGCGCCACGGACACCCAGACCGAGTACCTCCGCGAACTGCCCTACACCGCCGAGGAGAAGGAGCTCGTCGCCACGTTGCCCCTCTGGCGGCGGACCGAGATCCCGGCCGCCTACAGCTCCGAGGTCGTCAAGGCCGTCTCGGAGAAGTGCGGTGCGAACCCCGTCGACCGTCCCGAGCAGCGTGCGGGCCTGGCCGTGGGCGTACTGGCGGGCGGCGGACTCCTCCTCTACTGGCTGCTCCCCTACCTGACCATCCTCCGGTACGGACTCGAACGCCAACAGCCGCAGGAGCCCGGCGCCGTCGGCGCGGACGGCACGCCCCTGCCCTGCCTCGACACGGCCGTACGCCGGCTCGCGGCGGACACGGGGGTCACCGTGCACGCGGTGCTGTTCAACGCCGTGGACGAGACGGCCAACGCCGTGGCCTTCGGGCACGCGGGCCGGCGGTACGTCGAGCTGGCGAGCGGCATGGAGGGGCTGCTCGTGAAGGACCCGGCCGCCTTCGACGCCGTCGTGCTCCACGAACTCGGGCACATCCGCAACCACGACCTCGACGTCACCCAGGCCATCACGGCCCTGTGGTGGGCGTTCGTCGCGCTCGTCACCGCCGCCTTCGGCCTCTCCCTCACGGGGTTCGCGGCCGACGGCGCGGGCCTGCGCACCCTGTGCCTGCAGCTCGCGCTGCTGACCTCCGTGGTCTACGCGGCCCGCAACACCTATCTCCACTCCCGCGAGTTGCACGCCGATGCCTTCGCGGCCACGCACCCGGCGGGCGGCGCCGACGAGACCAGCAGTGGGG
>NZ_JBSGXB010000666.1:0-1083 GCF_053609185.1 Streptomyces sp. NPDC054956
CAGATGTGGAAGCCCGGTAACGGGTGGAGCTGACTGGTACTAATAGGCCGAGGGCTTGTCCTCAGTTGCTCGCGTCCACTGTGTTAGTTCTGAAGCAACGAACGGTTGCTGGTTTCTAGAGCTAGAACATAACTACAAAGTGTGCTTGTTCGCTCGAAACCGATTAGGGTTTCGGTGGTCATAGCGTTAGGGAAACGCCCGGTTACATTCCGAACCCGGAAGCTAAGCCTTTCAGCGCCGATGGTACTGCAGGGGGGACCCTGTGGGAGAGTAGGACGCCGCCGAACAATTTTTCAAAGGACCCCTGGTCCAGCGTTCAACGCTGGACCAGGGGTCTTTTTGTTTTTCGCCTCTTTACGCCGAAGCGCGGCCATGGGTTGGTTGCGCGAGAATGACTAGCGGTACCCCGAAGACAGGAGTCACACCCATGTCCAACTCTCCCGACGATCGTCCGGAGCGCGAGCCTCGGCGCAACGACGGCGGTGACAGGGGCGGCTACCGCGGGGGCCGTGACGACCGTGGCGGCGACCGTCCGCCGTTCCGTCGCGATGACCGCGGTGACCGCCCGACCGGTGGCGGCGGCGGTTTCCGCCGTGACGACCGTGGTGGCCGGCCCGCCGGCGCCGGTGGCGGCGGCTTCCGTGGTCGTGACGACCGTGGTGGCGACCGTCCGAGCTACCCCCGCCGTGACGACGACCGTGGTGGCCGTCCCTCGGGCGGCGGCGACCGTCCGTCCTTCCCGCGCGGTGACGACCGTGGCGGTGACCGCCCGCCGTTCCGTGGGAACGACCGTGGCGACCGTCCCTCCGGCGGTGGCTTCCGTGGGAACGACCGCGGTGACCGTCCCACCGGTGGCGGGTTCCGCGGCAACGACCGCGGTGACCGTCCCTCCGGTGGCGGTTTCCGTGGCAACGACCGTGGCGACCGTCCCTCCTTCCCGCGTCGTGACGACCGTGGTGGCGACCGTCCGAGCTTCCCGCGTCGTGATGACGACCGTGGTGGGTTCCGCGGTGGCCGTGACGACCGTGGTGGGGACCGTCCCTCCTTCCCGCGCCGTGACGACCGCGGTGGCGACCGTCCGTC
>NZ_JBSGXB010000667.1:0-1082 GCF_053609185.1 Streptomyces sp. NPDC054956
GCACTCATCAAAGCATAGCGATGCTATGTATTGTGGGCTCATGGTGAGGATGAAGGATCCGGCGGTACGTACCCTGCTGCTCGACCGGGCCGCGCAGATGCTGCGGACGAGGCAACCGGTCACGCTCCGCACCCTGGTGGCCGGAACCGGCGTGTCGACGATGGCCGTCTACACCTACTTCGGCGGCATGGACGGCCTGTGGAAGGCGCTGCGGCAGGAGGGCTTCACCCGTCTGAACGCCAGGCTCACGGCCGTGGACTCGTCGGCGGATCCGGTACGGGACCTCGCCGCTCTGGGGGCCGCCTACCTGTCCAACGCCCTGGCGAGTCCCGATCTCTACCGCGTCATGTTCGACGCCGACTTCGACCTCGAAGACGCCAACGCGACGGACGAGACCCTCGATTGCCTCGTCCGCACCATCGAGCGCGCCCAGGCGAGCGGCCGCTTCCGTGACGAGGTCGACCCGCTGCAACTGGCCACGCAGAGCTGGATGATCGGCCACGGACTCGCCTCGCTCGTGGCCACGGGCCCCTTGCCGGACCAGGCGCTCGCCCACGGAGTGCCCATGCTGACCGCCCTGTTCACCAGCGCGGGAGACGAACCCGTGCGATGCCGTAGGTCGGTCGAGGGCGGTTGGGGTCACCGATAGGGGAACCGGGGTTCTGTCCGAACCCGGCGTGCCCCTTCGGATCGCGCGTCAGAGGGGTGCGAGCACCTGGTTGTGGGTGTGCTGGTAGATCACCGAGGTGCGGAATCCGACGACTTCGCGCCGCTCGGTGAACTTGTCCATGAGGAAGCCGTGGAGGTAGTCCACGGTGGGGACCGAGACGTGCACGATCATGTCGTCTCCGCCGGTGACCACGTAGACCGTGCTGACCTCGGGCAGCCCGGCGGCGTAGGTCTTGAACGCCTCGATGACCGCCCGGCTGAGGGGGCGGATCTGGAAGTGGATGAGCGCCTGGACGTGCCGGTTCAGAGCGGCCGGGTCGACCGCGGCGTGGTACCCGGTGATCACCCCGCGGGCGCGCAGTACGCGGACGCGTTCGAGGCAGGTCGACGGGGCGATGCCGAGGGCACGGGCG
>NZ_JBSGXB010000668.1:0-1063 GCF_053609185.1 Streptomyces sp. NPDC054956
CCGCGGCCGCGGCCCGGACTGCCTTGCCCCGCACCTTCCCCCGCACGGAGCCGAGGTCCTTGTCCGCCGCGAGCCGGCGGACGTGCGCGGCCGAATCCCGGAGCCGAGCGGTGACCCGCCCGACCTGGCCCTTGACGCCGGCCATCCCGTCGTGGGCGCGCCCTGACACGCCGGCCTTGGAGGACAGCGCTTCGACCGTCCGTCCGAGTTCCGTCCGCGTGCGGGCGAACTGCCGACGGAGTTCCTGTGCGGTGGGGAGGGACGTGCTGCCGTGAGACCGGGTCTTCGTCATCGGGGTGTCCTTTCCTTCGAGTACTCCGCTTGCCTGACCTGTCTGCCGCGCGGATACCCGGTAACGGCTCGACAACGCACGTGGGGCCCGGCCCGGAAGGATCCCCTTGCCGCCGGCGGCACCGTCGTCACAGGTCGAGGTCGAGGAGGGCCTGCTCCACGACCTCGGTGAGCGCCGGGTGGATCCAGTACGGGGACCTGGCCACGGTGGACGCGTCGATTCCCAGGGCCATCGCCAGGACGAGGGGCTGGATGAGGGTGGCGGCCTGCGGGCCCATCAGGTGGGCGCCGAGCAGGCGGCCGGTGCCGCGTTCGGCCAGCACCTTGCAGAAGCCGGTGGTGTCCTCCATCGCCCAGCCGTAGGCGACGTCCGCGTACCGGGCTTCACCCACCAGCGGGTCCAGGCCCCGGTCTCGGCAGTCCTGCTCGGTGGCGCCGATCGAGGCGATCTGGGGGCGGGTGAAGACGGCAGCGGGCACCCGGTCGCGGTCGGCTGCGATCAGGTCGTCCGGGTGGCGGAGGTTGTGGGCGACGACCTCCGCCTCGTGGTTGGCCACGTGCTTGAGGGGCACCGGTGTGCAGATGTCGCCGAGCGCGAAGACGCCTTTCCCGGTGGTGCGCTGGTACGCGTCGACGACGATGCGGCCGTCGTCACGGGTGGCGATGCCCGCGGCGTCGAGGTTCAGCCGGTCGCTGTTGGGGAGGCGGCCCGAGGCGACCAGCAGCAGGTCCGCCTCGACCGTCGAAGCGTCGTCCAGGGTCAGCCGCAGGG
>NZ_JBSGXB010000669.1:0-1058 GCF_053609185.1 Streptomyces sp. NPDC054956
CCCCCCTTCGCGCAGGGATCAGACCTGGCAGGCGATCTCGCCGGCGGCGCGTTCCCCGGAGGAGACCGCCGCGTTCAGGGTGGATTCGTCCGGGTCGGTGTGCTCGCCCGCGAAGTGGATCCGCCCCTCCTGCAGCGCCTCGCAGCCGGCCATCGAGGTGTACTGGCCGACCTTGTAGTACTGGTACGCGCCCCGTTGCCAGGGGGCCCGCGACCAGTGGTCCTCGTAGGCCCTGCCGGTGAACGTGGACCGGGTGCCCGGGTACACGTTCTCGATCTGGGACAGGAACCAGTCGACGTCCGCGGCGGGCGCCGGGCCGTGCGCGGCTCCGGTGAGCGCGTCGCGCGCGGTGTTCCCGCCGGGGAAGCCGACCACGAGCGCGGGCGAGCCGCCCGGGCCGCCGGCCACGGAGCCGTCCCAGGCCGTCTGGTATCCGAGCGGGCCGGTGTTGCTGATGCCGTTGCAGCCCAGCCGCGGCCAGGTCTTGGCGGAGATCTCGGTGACCAGCTTCGCGTTCTGGCCCATGCCCTGCTCGCGGATCGCGGTCAGTTTGCGGGCGGACAGGCCGGCCCCCGAGAGGTCGACGTCGCGCAGCGTACTGAAGGGCAGGGCCAGCACCACGTGGTCGGCCGCCGCCGTGACCGTACTGCCGTCGTGGTCGAAGGTGCAGGTGTACGAGCCGTCCCCGTTGCGGCGCAGGGCGGTGAGCGCGTGCCCCTGGCGGACCGTCCCGGCCGGGAGCTGGGCCGCCATCCCGCTGACGAGCTGGTCGTTGCCGCCGATGAGGTGGTACTTCTCGTCGAAGGCGCGCCCGCCGGCGAAGACGGACGAGGACCCGAGGAAGCCGATCATCCCGAGGGCCGAGGCCTCGCCGGGTTCCCCGCCCGACTGGAGCTGGAGGGCCTGGATCAGCTGGCCGAGCCGGGAGGACGGTGCCAGCCCGATCTCGTCGAGGTACTCCAGACAGGAGAGGTGGTCCAGCCGGTACGCCTCCGGGGTGTGGCTGTCGTAGCGCGCGGTGCCGGCGGCCGCGTACGAGGCGCTGAACGCGTCGTACG
>NZ_JBSGXB010000670.1:0-1056 GCF_053609185.1 Streptomyces sp. NPDC054956
ACTTGGAGCGGGGCGACCGCGCGAGCGCGCGCACGCTCCTCGACGGCCTCGAGGACGAGCGGCCGGGCACCCCGGAGGCCGGGGCCGCCCAGCGCGCCCTGGCCGCCGACGAGGCGGCCGACGGCACGTGTGTGGCCAAGGTCGATGCCCCCTGGCACGTCGATCACGGGCACAAGAGGCGCCCCTTGCGGCTGGAGGTGCGTCCGACTCCCGACTGGCGGTACGCGGTGTCCGCGGGGGGCGACGGCGCGGCGCGCGTCTGGGAGCTGGCGACCGGGAAGTGCATCCGCGTCCTCAAGGGGTCGCCGACCTGGGCGAGTGCGGTCGCCATCAGCGCGGACGCGCGGTATGCGGTCTCGGTCTTCACCAACAACGAGGTGCGGTTCTGGGACGTGAAGGAGGGCCGCTGTCTGCACGAGTTCACCGTTCCGGGCAAGCGGTCGCTGTACCGGGTCGGTTCGCCCTCGCTCAGTGGCGACGGGCAGGTGGTGGCGGCCGTCGTGGAGCAGTTCGTCTGGGTGTGGGACCTCCCGAGCCGCCGGGTCCTGCGGCGTTTCGACCCGCGCATGCGGACCTGGCCGGACCAGCGCGACGAGGAATCGTTCACGGTACGGGTGACCCTCGACGGGAAGCGGGCCCTGGTCACCAGCAACGACAGCACCCCGACCCAGCTGTGGGACCTGGCCACCGGCAGCCGTCTCCAAACCCTCCCGGACACCGGCCGCGTCACCGCCGCCTGGATGGACCGCGGGGGAAGGGCGGCCGTCATCGCCTCGCACGGCCATGCGCTGCGCGTGTGGAACCTGGAGGACGCCACGTGCGTCCGGACCGTGACCACGCCCACCGGAGAGATAGGCACCGTGTCGGTCAGCGAGGACCTCTCGTACGCCGTCACGGGCGGCGAGGACGACACGGTACGGGTGTGGAGCCTGGCCACGGGCCGGTGTCTGCGCACGTTCAAGGATCACCGGGATCGCGTCAGGGCCGTCCTGATGAACCCCGACGGCCGGGGCGCGCTGTCGCTCTCGCAGGACAACACGGTGCGCGCCTGGGAGT
>NZ_JBSGXB010000671.1:0-1054 GCF_053609185.1 Streptomyces sp. NPDC054956
GTCCGTGCCCGAGCCGGGCACCACCTCGAACGAGCACCGCGTGACGCCGGTGGCGTCGAAGGTGCCGCGTTCCTCGAGGACGAAGCTGCCCTTGCGGGCGCCCACGGTGCCGGTGACCAGCTCCATGCCGGCGAAGGTGCCGGTGTTCTCCCCGGTGTAGGCGATCGTGTACGCGCATGCCGTCTCCGGCGCCGTGACGACGCCGGTGAAGGCGTTGGTGACCACCGCACGGGCGAGTCGCGGGAACGGCGCCTCGGCGGCGCCGATCGGGTGCTCCTCCCAGTTCTTGAACGTGAAGCCACCGGCGGGGGAGCCCGGGGAGGCGGCGGCGGGAACGGGTGCGGCTGCGGGCGTGGGCGTGGGCGTGGGCGTGGGCGTGGGCGTGGACATGAGAGCTCCTGGTTCGGGGTGGTCAGGGTCGTCCTGGACGAGCCGGACGGGCTGGCTCGCCTGGACGGACTGGACGGACTGGACGGACTGGACGGACTGGACGGACTGGACGGTTTGGACGTGGGCTGGATAGGCGGACGGGCTGGACGGCTCCGGGTCGCCTGGACTGACGTGCTGGCTTGTCTGGACGGGCTGGATGGGCCGCAGGGGTCGGACGGGCCGCAGGGGTCCGGCGGGCTGGATGGGTTGGCCTGCCCGGAAAGGCGGAAGGTGCTGGCTCGTCCGGACGGGCTGGACGGGCCCGTTGGCCGGGCGGGCTGGACGGGCAGACGGGCAGACGGGCCGGTTGGCGGGGCGGTCTGGATTGACTGACCGGCCGGGCGGACGGATGGGCTGGACGGCGCAGGCGGATTGGGCAGGCCGGCCGGCAGGCTGCGGTCGGCGGGGTCCTTTCGCCCGTTCGCCAACAGCCTGTCCGGCATACCTGACATCCCCTGTCAGGTATGCCGGACAATGTCGGCATGCGCGCCGACCGGCTCCTCTCCCTGCTCCTCCTGCTCCAGAACCGCGGCCGGATGACCGCCCCCGAACTCGCCGCCGAGCTGGAGGTGTCCGTCCGGACCGTCTACCGGGACATCGACGCCCTCGGAGCCTCGGGGGTACC
>NZ_JBSGXB010000672.1:0-1041 GCF_053609185.1 Streptomyces sp. NPDC054956
GTCGCCGGGGGCCTGCTGCGGGGGCGGCAGCCGAGGGTGTCGGCCGAGCCGGCGGCGCACTCCATGATCAAGGAGTGGTACTGGGGCTCGTAGCCCTTGCCCGTCGCGTGCACCGTCTGCCCGTCGACCAGGCCCTCGGCCGGGTCCACGCGGAGGGTGGGCGGGGCCTCCGGACCGCCGTGCGGACGGAAGCGCAGCGGGACGGTGGCCAGGACCGCCCCGGCGTTGTCGGTGAGGGCCAGGCTGCAAGGGGCCTCCGCGGACGCGGTGCGGCAGTCGAAGTTCCCTTCCGGTGTGGCGAGTCGGGCGTAGAGCTTCTTCGGCGAGAGCTGGTAGGTGCCGTCCGGGTAGACGCGGAACTGGCGGCCGGTGGCATCGTCGCAGGTGGCCGCCGACGCCGAGGGACCGCACTGTTTGACCCAGACGTACGCCTTGGGCGGACCGCCCGCGATCGTGAACTTGACGATGTCGCCGTCCAGCAGCCCGGTGGTCCGCCCGACCTCCAGGCGCGCCGTGCCGGCGGAGGCCGCGGGGCTCGGCGCCTCCGCCCGGAACGGCTGGATCCGGCCCCCGGCCTGGTCCGGCGCCGGCGCCGGACCGATGACGGCCGGAGTGCTCCAGCCGTCGGCACCGGCGCTCCGCACCGTGCGGCAGGAGGCGCCACCGGCGGCGAACAGCACCTCCAGATCGCCCGCGGCGTTCTCGACCGCGCGAAGCGGAAGGTTCCCCGGACCCACGGCCGTGGCGCTCACCCGCCGCCACGGCCCGTACGGACCGTCCGGCGTGGCCTGTTCCCGGTGCCAGACGAAGCCCGTGCCCTTCGCTGCCGTGGCATCCGAGAAGAGCTGTACCTGGCTGATCCGGCCGTCCCGGCGGTCCAGCGACAGCAGGCTCCCGGGTACCGCTCCGCTCGCCAGGCCCCGCGCGCCGGCGTCCGCGGCGCACGCGGCCGGGCCGGGACCGGTCGCCCGCGCCGCCGCGGGTCCCGCCACCACCCCCGCGCAGGCGAGCAGCAACGTGGCCGCGCCCCGCAGCAGCACC
>NZ_JBSGXB010000673.1:0-766 GCF_053609185.1 Streptomyces sp. NPDC054956
CAGCTGGGACAGCGTGGGCGGGGTCCTGGGGGTGAGCCGGCAGGCGGCGCAGCAGCGCTTCGCCGTCAAGTCGCCGGCCGCGAAGCCCGGTTCCGGAACGGATCCGACGTACGAAACGGACGGCCGGCCGGACGGAGCGCCGGCGCGCCGGACCATCACCCCGGTCACCGCGTTCAACGAGATGGCCGAACTCGACGGGGCCGCGCACGAGGGCTGGCACCTCGTGGACTACGGACCGCTCTTCCTCGTGGTCGAAGCCTCCGACCAGGTCTGGGAGCACCGGCGGACCTTCGGCGGCCAGCGCCGCCGCATGAAGGCCGAAGGCTGGACGCAGGTGGGAGCCGGCTCCTTCCCCTGGCGCTACTACAAGCGCCCCGCTGCCGGGGCGGCCGACAGCGAGCCCGCCGCGCCCCGCAGGCCGTAGCGCCCGACCCCTGGATGATCCGGCCACACGGTCTGAGTACGCCGCGCACCCGCGGATGAGTAGCCGAGCGGCTGTGCCGGACCGCCGGAAGGCGTTGGATCAGTACATGGACATGGACATGGACACCACCACCACCACCGCGACGCCCCAGGACCAGGACCGGACGGCGCCCACGGGACGGGACCGCTCCCGCCTCTGGGCCATCCTGTCCGCCGCCCTCTTCGTCCCGGCCGCCGTCCTGACGGGCATCCTGACCCTGGCATCCGAGCGGGCATCGCGCTGCATGACGTACGGGGAGCAGTGCACCCAGGGAATGCCCGGCTGGCTCTTCGGCTGGGGCAT
>NZ_JBSGXB010000673.1:776-1023 GCF_053609185.1 Streptomyces sp. NPDC054956
GCCGCCCCCGCCGTACGGGTACGGCAGACCGCACTGGCCGCCCAACTCCTCGCGGAATGCACGGCCCTGCTGGTGATCCTCAGCCACGCATGAGCGGCGTCCCGGAAATGAGCCGGTGACGGATGAACCACTCCGTCCCCAGAACGCGCCGCCGCGCCGCGGCCGGAACCCCGCGGAGGAGCCCGGGAAGGGAGCGTCCCCGCGCCGCCTCGGAGCGGTGCGCCTTGATGGCCGCCCACTTCTGGTC
>NZ_JBSGXB010000674.1:0-1019 GCF_053609185.1 Streptomyces sp. NPDC054956
GGGCGTTAAAAACAACCGACCCGCCCCGCCCGGGCTGCACCATGCCCACCCCATCGTCGACCGGGTCGGGGCCCCCCGGGAAGCGGCTGGGGCCCCGACGTTCGGCGCTGGTCAGCCCTTGGGGACGGTGATGACCACGCTGCCGATCACCTTGTCGGCGAAGGTCTGCTTCTTCTGGTCCCACAGCGGCCACAGGAAGCCGATGTAGCAGGCGATGCCGTCGAGGAAGTGCGCGAGCCGGCGCACGAAGGCCATGCCGAAGCCGAGGGTGCTGCCGTCGGCCTCGCGGCGCAGGCTGATCCCGACGATCTTCTTGCCGATGGTCTGGCCGGTCGAGCCTTCCTTGTAGAGCTGGAAGATGCCCATGCCGAAGGCGTAGAGAATGCCGATGATGAAGAAGATGCCAGGACCGGCGGTCGCGGCGTCGTCGGCCAGCGCGAGGTCGATGAAGCCGAGGGCGTACATCGGGGCCACGGTGATCAGGCCGTCCAGGATGGTCGCACCGAAGCGCAGACCCCAGTGCGCGAGCGGCGGCATTCCGGCACCCGGCATGCCCGGCATCCCGGCCTGCGGGTACGCGCCGTACGGCTGCTGCGGGGGAACGCCCACCGGCGGCTGCTGCGGGTAGCCGTACTGCGGGGGCACGCCCTGCGGAGCCTGCTGCGGGTAGCCGGGCTGACCCTGCGGGGGCTGCTGGCCGTACGGGTTGTTCGGGTCGCCGAAGCTCATGGCGAAGTCTCTCCAGGGGTGTGACGGGGACGAGCGGCCCGCGCGGAGGGACGTCATGATGTGAGCGGTTTTGCCCCCTGCGCATCCGCGAACTTGCGGCCCCATGGTGTTAGTAACATCGGCCACTTGTCCAATCCGTTGTCCCACCCTCTGAGCGAGCGGCGGGGCTTGTTCCCCAGGTGGCGGGAGCGGACGGGTGGGGGCGGGCCCGACGGGACCTGCCCGGGCACCCGCGTACGACGGCACGGAGTCCCGGGCCCGAGTGCGGGTACGGGACTCCCCGGGCCACA
>NZ_JBSGXB010000675.1:0-1002 GCF_053609185.1 Streptomyces sp. NPDC054956
GCCGGTCACAGCGCTAGCGCCCGGCCCGGCGCAGGGCCAGTTCCGCCAGGGCCTCGGGGGCGCCCGCCTGTTCGCGGATGCCGGGGAAGGCGTTGACGTCCACGATCAGCGGGGAGCCGTCGGCGGTGGCGATGATGTCCACGCCGTAGACGTCCAGGGAGAAGACCTCGCCGACCCGTCGGGTCAGATCGGCCCAGCCGTCCGGGAGCTCCGTCAGCGGCAGGGTCGGGCCGCGGCCCTCCGGGGAGAGCTCGGAGCGGCGCAGGGCCGCGAAGACCCGCTCGCCGATCGCCCAGAGTTTGTGGTCCCAGCCGCTGTTCGGCGCGAACTCCTGCACCACCACGGGCTCGTCGGGCCATGCGCCGGCCAGCTCCTTCAGCGCCGCCGCGCCCTCGACCAGGGCCACGAGGTCCCGCCGGCGGCTGTGCCGGCTCTTGACGACCGCGGGAGAGGTCAGGGAGACGCCGTCCGCCCACTGCGCGAGCGTGTCGAAGGTACGGGTTCCGGCGAAGGGCAGCCCGGCCCGGACGGCGAGCTCCGCCATCAGCGTCCGGTCCTGGCAGAGCGTGGTCGCCGCGGCGGAGTTCACCACCGGCGCCCCGCGCCGTTCCAGGCGCCGGGCGAGGTCCAGGCCGTGCGGGGTGTGCGCCTTGAGCAGGTAGACGTCGGCCGGAGCCTCCGAATCGGGCGCACCGGGCCTGTCGGCCGTCCCGGGGTCCAGCAGTTCCACGCCGTGTCCGGCGGCCCGCAGCAGTTCCGCGGCCGCCGACAGCAGGGGATGCCCGGGGTTGTCCGTGATCAGGCCGATCCTCATCCGGCGTCCCCCACCGTGGCGGCGGTCGGGGCCGCGGCCGTGGCAGCCGTGGCCTGGGCCGGGATCGACACGGGCAGCCCGGTCCCCTGGGGGAGGCCGGCCGTCCCGGAACCCGCCGCGACGGCCGTGCCCGGCCCCGTCCCGGAGCCGCCGCCGCGCGCGAGGCCCAGTACCGCCCGGGCCACGCG